>PFUR01000079.1 GCA_002790195.1 Flavobacteriales bacterium CG_4_9_14_3_um_filter_40_17 | reverse complement strand
TCAAATAAGGTCTTACAACACCACCCCAATAACCAAAATAATTACCTCTATGCGTTCCTTCTTCATCAACTTCTATTGCTACCACTTTGTCCAATTGCGTAATTATTTCATAATTATTTCCAACTAACAAAACAGTAAAAAAATATTTACCTTTATTCAATAAATCTTTTGGTATTTTACATACACTCTTATATTGACCCTTTCCCAATGGAATTCTCTTTAAATTTGGAGATGCTAATACGTAAACATCTTTATCGTCTAAAATTGAAACAGAGGCATTAATTGAATGATTGTCAATAAAATTGACATATTCGATCTCTAGTTCAATTTCTTTTTCAATAAAGAAAGTGTCACCTTGTGTATTAAATTTTATTGAAGTTATTTTTGCATTCGAATTTCCTGGGGCACTTTCAATTGCCCATTTAATATTTGTCACAGCATCCAAAGATTCAGCACTATATATATTCAAAACTTCATCAACACTTCCGTCCGCCTTAATTGTACCATTTTCCAATAACATCCCCCTTGTACATAACTGCTTCACCGCCGCCATATTATGGCTGACAAACAACACCGTTCGCCCATCGGTTTTGGAAATGTCTTGCATTTTCCCAATCGCCTTTTTCTGAAATTCGGCATCGCCCACGGCTAGTACTTCGTCCACCACCAAAATATCGGGTTCCAAATGTGCTGCCACGGCAAAACCGAGCCTTACGGTCATCCCCGAGCTGTAGCGTTTTACGGGTGTGTCTATGTAGCGTTCGCATCCCGAGAAAGCAATGATTTCGTCAAGCTTGGCGATAATTTCCTTTTTGGTCATGCCCAGAATGGCGCCGTTCATATAAATGTTTTCGCGCCCAGTGAGTTCGCCATGAAAACCCGTGCCTACTTCTAACAACGAAGCGATGCGCCCGCGCGTTCGAATCGTTCCGGTAGTCGGAGCGGTCACCCGCGAGAGCAGCTTGAGCAGCGTGCTTTTGCCCGCGCCGTTTTTGCCGATAATACCGAGCACTTCGCCCGGTTGTACTTCAAAATGAATGTCTTGCAACGCCCACACATAGTCCGAAGTCGCCTTGCTGCCGCGGTCGTTCACTTCGCCAATTTTCAGATACGGATCTTCTTTGCCACGCACCGTATGCCACCAACGGTTAAAGTCGTGAGCCAAACTGCCCGTCCCGACCGTGCCCAAACGGTATTGCTTAGAAATATTTTCGGCTTGCAGGATAATGCTCATAAATAGGTTATTCTTGAGTCCAAAAATAGTGTAATTCTTTTGGATGTGAAAGTAAAGATTTTGCCGCTTCTCGATACTTTTTAAATTTGCTCCGCTAATTCAAAAAACTCGAAGTGACTTCTCGATACTTTTTAATCTGCGATACAGATTTAAAAAACTCGAAGTGACAATAGGTACAGATATAAAATGTCAGGCCGAGTGATTCCGATGAGGTACGAATCGGAATTGTATCGAGGCCTCTGAAGCGGTAACCTTTACTTTTGTTCAACCAAAAGGTCATTGAGCGCGTACTCAATATTGTTGAATTGAAATTGATAGGATGATTTAAGCAGTTTTTTACAACTCACTTTTTGGCTCGACAAAACCAACGTACTCCTTTCTCCCAATAATATTTTCATCACAAATTCCGGGATGTTTGGCAACCAAAGAGGTTTTCTCAGAACCCTGGCAATTGCTTTGGTGAGTTGTTTGTTAGTAACCGGATTGGGTGCAACGGCATTGTAAATCCCTTCTCTTTTTTCGGTCAATATTTTTAAAAATATGCTGGTTAAATCACTGATGTGTATCCAAGAAACCCATTGCTTTCCTGAGCCAATAGATGCGCCAACGCCCATTTTGACAGGTTTTGAAATGGCATCTAGTGCGCCGCCGTTGTTAGCCAGCACCAAACCAATTCTGATTTTAGCAACATTGATTCCTAAGGATGTGAAATGATTAACGCCTGATTCCCATTCTTCCACAACTTCCCCCAAAAAAGTATTGTCAACACCTTCAAATTTCTCATCATATAGCTTATCAAAGTCACTTGGATAGATGCTTATTCCCGAAGCAGAGATGAAGTTTTTAACGGTATGACCGGGATGATTTTTTAACAAATTGTACAGCAACTGGGCAGACAACATCCTGCTTTGAAGGATTTCTTCTTTGTAGGCTGGTGTCCATTTTTTAGAAACAGTTGCACCGGCTAAGTGGATGATGGCATCAACACCTTCTAAACTACATGAATCGACAACGCCTTCCTTCGGATTCCAATAAAACCCGTTATAGGTATCTGTATCCACAATTTTGTCTCTGGAAGTGGTCAGATAGTTGATTTCAATGTCATTTGTCAGTAAAGTTCTCACCAATTCTTTTCCAATCAATCCGGTAGCGCCCGTAATCAATACTTTCATTTTCTCATTCATTTTGTGCAAAAGTACAGCTTAGTTAACGGATTGTTGATAAATTTGTATTAGCCTTAACAAAAAAGCTACAACACTTTGGTGGCACGCAACATTTCTCTTTTCCCGGGCGGGCCGGACAATCGTTCGGCATGAAAACCCGCTTCGAGCATTGCGCGGCGTACGCTTCCTTTGGCGGCGTAAGTCACTAAAACTCCCCGATTTTTTAAGGCAAAATACATTTTTTTAAACATGGTGGCCGTCCAAAGTTCGGCTTGCACGTTCGCACCAAACGCGTCAAAATAGATTAAATCGAATTTGGCTGAATCTGTAATTTCTTCAAACCGATGCAACCTTTTCCTAAGTGTAAAATGGCTACCCAATACGTGGCTTTCATCCCAAGAGACATCATGCATTTTCAGAAAAACATCTTCAGAAAACCCGGCTTTCAGTTCGGAAACATAGTTTAACTGTTCGGCTTCCGCCTTAGAGATCGGATAGGCTTCAACGCCTTCAAAGCCGATTTTCAAGTTCAGTTTTTTGGTTTCGAGATAAGTTATAAAGGCATTCAAGCCTGTCCCAAAGCCAATTTCAAGAATACAAATTTCCTTTTTTGCCGGATTTGCTTTCATCCAATGTTCCAAACCGTTTCGGATAAAAACATGATAAGACTCTTGGATGGCTCCGAATTGGGAATGATAATTTTCGTTCCAATCTGTGATTCGGATACTCGAAGACCCATCGGCAGTGGTTATGATTTCTCTTTTCATCGGACGTATATCTGATTTTTTATTTGAATTTATGCAACATTTTCCATAAAAATGTATAATTATATCGTAAAGTTTTTATTTTTTCTCAATTTTATAAAAACACAAACGACTGATTTTAAGAAATACTTACCTTTGTACAATAAATCATCCCATCATGCAACCTATTGTTTCAGATTCAATTTCTATAACTAAAATACAAACTTCCAAACGTTCTAAAGTCGATTTTGACAACTTGGTCTTTGGTCAGGTTTTTACCGATCACATGTTTGAATGTGATTTTGTGGACGGACAATGGCAAGCACCCAAAATTGTTCCCTACGGACCGATAAGTTTAGATCCTTCAGCCAAAGTGTTTCACTATGGCCAAGCCATCTTTGAAGGCATGAAAGCATTTAGGGACGACAAGGATAAGATTTGGCTATTCCGCCCCGACCAAAACATCCAACGATTCAACAAATCTGCCTTGCGCATGTCGATTCCCGAGTTTCCGGAAGCACTCTTTTTGGAAGCGTTGTCGGCTTTGGTTCGGCTGGATGCTGCTTGGGTTCCGAAAGGAATAGGCAGTTCACTCTACATCCGCCCATTCGCCATTGCAACCGAAGAAGGTGTTTCTGCCTCACCCTCCAAAAAATATAAGTTTATGATTTTGCTCTCCCCGGCACAATCTTACTATTCCGGAAAAGTACGGGTACAAATCATGGAAAAATATTCGCGGGCTGCCAACGGTGGCGTAGGTTATGCCAAAACCGCAGGAAACTACGCGGCACAATTCTATCCGACTGCTTTAGCCAACCAAGAAGGCTTCCAACAGGTTATCTGGACAGATGCCGACAAACACGAGTTTTTGGAAGAAGCTGGCACCATGAACTTGTTTTTTCGAATCAATGACACGCTGATAACCGCACCGACCGGCGACAGAATCTTAGATGGTGTCACCCGCAAAAGCATTTTGACTTTGGCGATAGACCACCACATTGCCACAGAAGAAAGACCCATCACAGTGACTGAACTTTTGGTTGCTCAACAAGAGGGATCACTAAAAGAAATTTTCGGAGCCGGAACGGCTGCTATCGTAAGCCCGGTTTATGAATTTGGCTTTCAAGGAAAAGTATATGCACTTCCCGAATCGGAAGACACCTTCGCGCTGAAATTCAAAAAATATTTGAATGATATTCAGTACAACCTCGCGCCCGATTTACATCAATGGCGATATGAAGTGAAATAACTTTAAACTACCAAAAACTGCCTCACAAGGGCAGTTTTTTTGTTTAATCTTTCTCTTACCGATTTTTATCATGGTTTTTATTTCATAATTTAAACTTATTTTTCTCTTGAAATTTAATAAGAAAATAATATTTTTATTTAATCTAAATAAATTTGCAATTTATCTTTTCATTTATACATTTGCAGTATAATTTTATTTATACTAAATCTTAATTAATATTATAATGAAAAAAAATATAACTATCCTTTTCCTATCTGTTTCTTTTTTGAACTACGCACAAACAAAAAAAGACTCTATCCAATTTGATGCGCAGAAGCAACAGAATGCAGCACAACGCATCCTCTCCGGAAACTTTGCCAGCCAAGTCACCATCAGTGGATACGGCGAAATTAACTACAACCAACCCGAGGGCAAAAATGGCGAACTCAACGTAACCCGCATGGTTTTACTGGTCGGTTACAATTTTGACGAACGCACCCAATTTGTCTCCGAAATCGAATACGAAGACACAGGGGACGAAATTTCCATTGAACAAGCCTTTTTGAATTACAACGTGGCAAACAACATCAGCCTGCGAGGTGGCTTGATGATTGTGCCGATGGGCATCATCAATGAATATCACGAGCCAACCACTTTCAACGGTGTAAACAGGCCGCTCGTTGACAGATTTATTGTGCCGTCAACCTGGCGCGAAATCGGCGCGGGCGTAACCGGGCGATTCAACAATTTGTCGCTTGGCTATCAAGCCTATATTTTTAATGGTTTCCGCTCGGTTGACAAAGACACCATCGGTTTCCTCAACGGAGCCAACGGGCTCAGGGGAGGCCGTCAAAAAGGTATTAAATCAACCATCGACAACCCGAATTTGTCGCTCAAATTTGATTATTACGGCATCCCCGGACTCAGGCTCGGGCTCTCCAGCTATTTTGGACGCACGCAAGCCGATGACGAAATTGAAGATTTGGACGGTGCCGATGTGGGCATCTCCATGGTGGGTTTTGATGCGCGATACACCAAAGATCGCTTTGCGGCAAGAGGTGAATTTATATACACTTCGTTGACCGACACCGAAGAATACAACACCCTTACCGGAAATGATTTGGGAAGCGCCATGTTGGGTTGGTACACAGAAGCTTCTTACAATCTGTTACCCATGGACAAACGTCAAAAACTATTTGCTTTTGCCCGCTATTCCGAATACAATACACAACTACAAACAGATGGTTCGCTGGCTAAAAATCCCGCCTTCGACCGAAACGATTTAACGTTCGGCTTGTCCTATCACATCGCACAAGGTGTTGTTGTCAAAGGCGATTACCAAATATTTGACAATGATGTTGACAACAGCGACTCCACCAAACAACTCAATTTTGGCCTCGGATTTTGGTTTTAGTTTGTTAATGCATTGGCGGCCGTTTAAAACGACTGCCAATGTTTTTTAAATTTTGATTACTTGAATTCTTATTTTTGCAGCATGAACAGAAAAATTGTGTGGATTGTGTTTTTGGGTTGTGCGGCGTTGCTCAATCTCTCTTTCGAGATTGCAGGCACTTTGCCCAAACGGGTTTACAAAGAACTGTCTAAGGTCTTTGAAACCGAACAATTTGATTTGCAACCAATCAAAATAGAGTCAGGGCTGAATGCGCAATTGCCCCAGAAAATTAACGGAGAAAATTTATACCAAATCTCCATCCAAAAACAAACGGTTGGATACGCTTTTTTTGATCAAGCGATGAGCAAAACGGCTCAATTTGATTACCTAGTTATTTTCAATAAAGATTTATCGGTGCGCCAAACCAAGGTATTAGCCTATCGGGAAGAATACGGCGGAGAAATAGGAAGCAGGCGATGGCTGAGCCAATTTGACGGAAAATCAGGTGATGAAACTTTGGCGTATCAAAAAAACATTGATGCCATCTCAGGTGCCACCATCTCGGCTCGTTCGATGACTATTGCAATGAACAATCTTTTAAAAACAATTAACACACTCAAACAAAAACACATTTTCGATGAACTATAATGGACTGCTTCTGACGCTCCCCAAGGAAATCAAACTGTTTTTAGCCATTTTTATCTTCGTGTTGAGCATCGGTTTCTACACCGGTTTATTTTTTGTCAAACAAACCGGTTCACATCAGCCACAGGGTGTCGAGCAAACCTATTTAGGCAATGAAGACAAGCCGGATGCCGAAGTGATGAAATTTAAGAAAAGTGAACGCGAAATGCTCACCATCGTGCATACACACATACTTTCGATGTCGATGATTTTCTTTTTGGCAGGCTCGGTTTTGCTGTTTGCCAAATTGAATAAACGGTTAAAATTTTTCTTAATCCTAGAGCCATTTTTCTCTACTTTACTCACTTTCGGAGGGCTCTATTTGTTGTGGAACGGCATTCTTTGGATGAAATATGTCGTCATTTTTTCGGGCACCTTGATGACGTTGACCTACACCGTTTCAATTGGTATCATTTTGACTCAACTTTATGCAAAAAAAAAACTAACAATTCATTTTGATAAATTCCCAACACATTTGCCCGCTTTGTTTGTCTGAATCTATTTCAGCAGAGACAATCGGGCCATTGAAACAACCTGTTTTTCAATGCGGAAAATGTCGATTAGCCTATACAAGCCGGGATTTTTACCCTGATTTGGATTCGGAACGCCAACGATACGCCAAACACAACAACAAGCCGGAAGACGAACGATACCGAACTTTTCTGAACAAAGCAGTTTTGCCGACTTTGCCTTATTTGACATCAGGCATGAAAGCGCTCGATTACGGTTGTGGCCCCGGGCCAACCATCCAATTTTTACTTGAAGAAAGCTGTATTTCCTGCATAAATTATGATCCGATTTTCTATCCCGATATTCCACAAACTATTTTTGATGTTATTTTTACCACCGAATGTGTCGAGCATTTTCACCAACCGGCAATAGATTTTCAAAAAATATGCAACATGCTCAAAACCAATGGTATTTTGACTATCATGACACATCCCTATCAAAAATTAGAAGAATTCCCAAATTGGTATTACGCCAAAGATCCGACACATGTTGTTTTCTACCACTCAAAAACATTTGCGTTCATAGAAAGGGCATTTGGTTTAAGAATATTAGCTAACCCCGAAGAACGCGTTTATATTTTCAGTAAAACAAGTTGATTTATTCCCAATTTGAAAACACAAAGTTTTCATTTGGCACGAAACAAATAGTTTTGTTGACACAGTAAAAATTTATATATTTGCGGTCGTAAAAATAGAATATGAGGAGGGGACATCAAAGTCCCCTCTTTTTATAAAAAATGTTAGCAAAAAGAGTTAAAGTTTTATTGGACGATTTTTTTGAAGAAAATCCTTCTTTGTTCCTGATAGATTTACAAGTATCTGAAGCAGGTCAAATTGTGGTCATCATGGATGGAGATGAAGGAGTTACCGTTCAAGACTGTGTCAACGCCAGCAGAAAAGTAGAACACAACCTAGATCCGGAAGAGGATTTTTCGATAGAGGTTACTTCGGCGGGCGTTTCCTCTCCATTGGTCAACATTCGGCAATACAGAAAAAACATCGGTAGAGAAATAGCGGTTTTTATGGCAAGCGGAAGCAAAAATTCAGGTCAACTGATTCAAGTTCAAGAAGAAGAAATTGTACTTTTGCAAAAAGTGCGCGAGCCCAAACCAATCGGTAAAGGAAAAATTACCGTTGAAAAAAAAATCACAATACCATTTACAGAAATAAATAAAACAATCGTTACGCTTAAATTTAATTAGTTCAAAAGCACATGGAAAATATAGCGCTGATAGAGTCTTTTTCTGAGTTCAAAGACGATAAACTCATAGACCGGGTTACCCTGATGGCCATTTTGGAAGATGTATTCAGAAATGCGTTGAAGAAAAAATTTGGTTCTGATGACAATTTTGACATCATCATCAATCCGGACAAAGGAGATTTGGAGATTTGGAGAAACCGAATCGTAGTCCCCGACGGGGCAGTCGAAGACCCCAATCAAGAAATCGCTTTGACCGATGCACGCAAAATAGAACCCGACTTCGAAGTTGGTGAAGACGTTTCGGAAGAAGTGAAAATCATCGATTTGGGCAGACGTTCCATCTTATCATTACGTCAAAATCTGATTGCAAAAATCCACGAACACGACAACACCAACACACTCAAGCAGTTTAAAGATTTAGTTGGTGAAATATACACAGCCGAAGTACATCACATCCGGCACAGAGTGGCAATCTTATTGGATGATGACGGAAACGAAATCGTCTTGCCGAAAGAAAAACAAATACCCTCCGATTTTTTCAGGAAAGGCGACAACGTTCGTGGAATCATCGAATCGGTCGAACTAAAGGGAAACAAACCCTCTATCGTAATGTCAAGAACCTCTCCTTTGTTTTTGGAAAAACTATTTGAACAAGAAATTCCAGAAGTTTTTGATGGTTTGATTACCGTAAAAAAAGTAGTCCGCATACCAGGGGAAAAAGCCAAAGTAGCTGTTGACTCTTATGACGACCGCGTAGATCCGGTTGGCGCATGTGTAGGAATGAAAGGCTCAAGAATTCATGGCATTGTCCGCGAATTGGGCAATGAAAATATCGATGTAATCAATTACACCACCAACAGCCAACTGTTCATCACTCGCGCACTTAGTCCAGCAAAAGTGACTTCTGTGAAGTTAAATGAAGAGAAAAAACGAGCCGAGGTTGTCCTTCGCCCTGAAGAGGTCTCCAAAGCAATCGGAAAAGGCGGACATAACATCCGCTTGGCAGGAATGCTCACGGGATATGAAATCGATGTGTATCGGGAAGGTGCAGACGAAGACGTTGAATTGACAGAATTTACAGACGAAATCGACTCTTGGATTATTGAAGAATTCAAAAAAGTAGGGTTGGATACTGCTAAAAGCATACTCGAACGAGATGTGGACGACTTGGTAAAAAGAACTGATCTCGAAGAAGAAACCGTAAAAGAAGTCATCCGAATCCTGAGAGAAGAATTTGAAGAATAAATTTTATAAAATCCCATTTTGGGTTGTCCGAGAAAAATAGCATTTTAAATTATGACTGGAGAAAGTACAGTACGATTAAACAAAGTTTTAAGAGAGTTAAACATTTCATTGGAAAGAGCCGTCGAGTTTCTCGGTAGCAAAGGCCATGAAGTGGAGGCTAGGCCTACCACTAAAATCAGCGATGAGGTGTATGAATTGCTCTTGGACGAATTTCAAACGGACAGAAAAAGAAAGGAAGCTTCCCAAGAGATAAATGAAGAAAAAAGAAAAGAAAAAGAAGCAATCCGCGTTCAACAAGAGCAAGAAGAGGCAAAAAGACTCGCCAGAGAAAATGAAGAAGTCATTCGGGGGAAATCCCATTTAGCAGGCACCAAAACCATCGGAAAAATCGATTTAGACAATCTGAACCGCAGAAAAGAACAACCCACTAAGGAGCAACTCGTTAAGGAGCAACCCGTTAAGGAACAACCTGCAAAGGAACAATCCCTTGAAAAACCAAAAACAGTTGAACAAACGGTAAAACCAGAACCGGAAGTTCCTAAAGTAGAAGCAAATCTAGAAGAAACAAAAAAAGAAGAGGTCAAAGAAACCACGGTCGAAAAGCCAAAGGAAATTGCCCCGAAAGCCGAATCGGATGAACCTAAAATAGAAATTAAAAAGAAAGTTCTGACTTTAGCCGAAGAACCCACCGAAGAATCCGACACGCTCAAGACAAATTACACCAAACTGTCCGGCCCGAAGATACTCGAAAAAACCATTGACCTTTCTCAGTTCAACAGGCCCAAAAAGAAAAAAGAAGACCCGGTTGCTCCCGCGGGTGGAAATGCTGCATCAAGTTCTTCTGATAGAAACAGAAAACGCCGAAGAAAAAGAATCAATAAAGATGGAACAACTGCTCCATCAGGTGCAAATACAGGCGGTTCGGCAGCTCCAGTGTTGCATAAAAAAGGGGCAAAACCAATCGCCAAAGAAGAGCCGAGCGAAGAAGACGTTCAACGACAAGTGCGTGAAACGTTGGAAAAACTCCAAGGCAAAACCAATAAATCGAAAGCTGCCAAATACAGACGAGATAAAAGAGACATTCACCGCTCGAAAACCCAGGACGAGCAACTACAACAAGAACTCGACAACAAAATACTCAAAGTCACCGAATTCATTACTGTTGGCGAAATGGCTACCATGATGGATACGCCCATTAACCAAGTAATTTCTGCCTGTATGTCACTCGGTCTGATGGTTACCATGAACCAGCGATTAGATGCAGAAACGCTCTCCATTTTGGCAGACGAATTTGGTTATGAAATCGAGTTTACTACCACCGATATTGAAGATTCGCATTCAGATGTAGAAGAAAACCCAGAAAATTTAGCCAAAAGAGCACCCATCGTTACCGTCATGGGACACGTTGACCACGGTAAAACCTCCTTGCTCGATTATATCCGCAGTGAAAATGTAATTGCCGGAGAATCAGGAGGAATCACCCAACACATCGGTGCTTATTCCGTTCAACTCGACAACGGCGAAAAAATAACTTTTCTAGATACACCGGGCCACGAAGCTTTTACCGCCATGCGAGCCCGCGGAGCAAAAGTCACCGACATTGCCATCATCGTGGTCGCAGCCGATGACGATGTGATGCCACAAACCAAAGAAGCCATCAGCCATGCACAAGCAGCCGGTGTGCCTTTGATTTTTGCCATTAACAAAATAGACAAACCCAACGCCAATCCGGAAAAAATCAAAGAGAAATTGGCAGGGATGAATTTACTCGTAGAAGATTGGGGCGGTAAAATCCAATCACACGACATTTCGGCAAAAACCGGATTGGGCGTAGCCGAACTGCTTGAAAAAATACTTTTAGAGGCTGAAATTCTCGAACTGAAAGCCAATCCGAATCGAATGGCAACAGGTACGGTCGTAGAAGCCTTGTTAGACAAAGGGCGCGGTTATGTTTCCACCATTTTGGTACAAAACGGAACGCTCAAAATTGGAGATTTCGTTTTGGCAGGTATGCACAGCGGTAAAGTAAAAGCCATGTTCGACGAACGCGGCCGAGCCGTTAAAGAAGCAGGACCATCGTCGCCAATTTCAATCCTCGGATTGGACGGCGCACCACAAGCAGGTGACAAATTTAACGTCTATGAAGACGAAAAAGAAGCTAAACAAATCGCTTCCAAAAGAACGCAATTATACCGTGAGCAGTCTGTTCGCACACAACGCCACATCACGTTGGACGAAATCGGGCGACGCATCGCTTTGGGTCAGTTCAAAGAGCTCAACATCATCCTCAAAGGCGATGTGGACGGCTCGGTAGAAGCCTTGACCGAATCGTTCCAAAAACTGACCACGGAAGAAATTCAAGTCAACATCATCCACAAAGGGGTCGGTGCTATCACCGAATCGGATGTACTGTTGGCTTCGGCTTCCGATGCCATCATCATCGGATTCAACGTCCGTCCGTCCGGAAACGCGCGTCAATTGGCGGAAAAAGAGGAAATCGATATCCGGAATTACGCCATCATTTACGATGCCATCAACGACTTGAAAGACGCGATGGAAGGCATGTTATCACCGGAAATGAAAGAAGAAATCACCGGAAATGCCGAAATCCGTGAGGTATTCAAAATATCAAAAGTTGGAACGATAGCAGGCTGTATGGTTACGGACGGAAAGATAATGAGAAACTCAAAAATCCGAATTATCAGGGAAGGCGTGGTTGTCTTTACAGGCGAACTTGCTACTTTGAAACGATTTAAAGACGATGCCAAAGAAGTCACCAAAGGCTACGATTGCGGTATTCAAATCAAAAATTACAACGACATCGAAATCGGCGATATCATCGAAGGATACCAAGAAGTGGAAGTCAAAAAGAAATTGAAATAGACTTGTAAGAAATATTCTCTAATTTTAAAAGGTTAAAAACAGTCAAATGTTTTTAACCTTTTTTGTTTCGTCAATCGTCAAAACTTTATTGGGTAATACCCTATCGGAAAATAAAAATGTTTAAAACCATTCCCAAGTATCAAATTCAATCAATAGCCCAAGGTTTAAACCTTGGGCTATGAAGATAAATTACATTTTGAAACTGTTTTAACGGTTTAACCTGTTGATTTTCAATATTAAAATACATAATACCATTACCAAAGACGAATTCGTTACAGATAGTTCGCATAACAAATCTGAAAACTAAATGTTTTTTCTATTTTTGTTAAATACTATCGACAAGCAAAATATCAATAAATATTGATTCGGCTTTCTGAGTTTATAAAATCCGTGGCGTTTCACCAAAAATAATTTCAAAATATGAAAAATCTATTCACCTTAATTTTCGTTTTTTTTAGTTTAACCGGGTTTACGCAAAACCAAAACTTTGCCATCGCCATCCACGGCGGGGCCGGGACTATCCTCCCCGAAAACATGAGTCCGGAAATGGAAAAAGCTTATAGCGCCAAACTCGAAGAAGCCATCCGGGCAGGTTATGAAATTTTGAAAAATGGTGGCAGCAGTTTAGATGCCGTTCAAAAAACCATAAACATATTGGAAGATTCTCCGTTATTCAACGCCGGGAAAGGCGCTGTTTTCACCCATGATGGCGAAAACGAAATGGACGCGGCCATCATGGATGGGAATACGTTGGGAGCAGGAGCAATCGCGGGGGTGAAAACCGTAAAAAACCCGATATCGCTCGCCCGGAAGGTCATGGAAGCTTCGCCGCATGTGATGCTTTCAGGAAAAGGAGCCGAACAATTTGCCAAAGAGCAAAACATCGAATTGGTTGATCCTTCCTATTTCTTCACCGAAAACCGAATGAATTCGCTCAAGAAGGCGAAAGAAGAAGAAAAAGACCAGGGCTATAGTCCCACACCCGATTTCAAATTCGGCACGGTCGGCTGTGTGGCGTTGGATCAAAACGGAAACTTGGCTGCCGGTACTTCGACAGGTGGCATGACCAACAAAAAATGGAACCGCATTGGTGATGCGCCTATTATCGGTGCGGGTACTTATGCCAACAATCTTACTTGCGCCGTTTCGGGGACGGGTTGGGGGGAATATTTCATCCGGGCAACTGTTGCCCATGACATTTCTGCACTGATGGAATATAAAGGGCTCAGCGCGCAAGATGCAGCCGAAGAAGTCATCTACAACAAAATGGCTAAATTGGGCGGGGACGGTGGCGTTATCGTGTTGGACAAAGATGGAAACATCGCTTTCGTGTTTAATACAAAAGGAATGTATCGGGCTTCTATCGACAAAACCGGTAAACTTTCGGTGGCAATCTATGAGAAATAGGGTGCTCCCCTACTCAATCACCACATTTTGATAAGCTCCCATATCCGGCGAAGCAATCCGGTTAACTCCCAACAAATCGAACGGAACACGAAGCGCTCCGGCCATGCTCGCTTGTCCTTTGGCTGCCGAGGCATCCGTGATTTTGAGATTGTTGTTTTCGGCATCGATAAAAAACGGATCGCCGTTGAGAACCACATTTTCATACAAATCGGTGTTGCTGAAATCCAACAACGGATTTTGTGCTGTGGCACTTCCTGTATTTTCAAACCGGATAAGGCAGTTTTTGAATAAAAAATTAAATGTCGCCTGAGGCGAGTTGTCAATCCCCAATTCGTTGGATGCATTCCCGAAAATAATACAATTCTCAAAAATCGCTTCCTCTAAATCATTGGTAATCGTACTGCCATCTGCTAAACTAAAAGTATTGCTCATGACTACCGTTGGAAATTGACGAAAACCTCTTGAGAAAAAATTTGCAAATGTCGCGTGAGTGAATTGATACTTACCTCCAAATGAAAGAAACAAAGACACTTGTCCCGAATTATTGACCACCAAGTTTTCTCCTTCAATGTAACTCCCTCTGCCTAAAAGTCCCACGGAAGCACTGTTGTAAATCTGCGTATTTGTAATTTTTAAAGTTGGCGCACTCCGGTCGCTGATAGAATCCACCAAAACCCCAACCGTAGCGTTTTTGATGGTAGCATGATTGATTTGATGGTCTTTGCTTCCGGCTGTTAACCAAATGGTACTCCACTGCCCTGCATCGTTGGCAAAATCAGCCTGTAAGCGATCTCCCTGAAAAATGACTTCATTTTCCATCGCATCCGTATCGCTGGGTTGACCGTTGACCAAAAACGTGCTTCCGTTGGCGGCAATCAGTCCTGAATTGGCGTGAAAGTGGACACGCGCACCCGCATCTATGATGAGCGTTTTTCCGGTTGGAATTGCTACGAAACCGTAGATTACATAGGGTTTTTCGTTGGTGAAATGCAGTTCGCTGTCTTCCAGAAAAAACCCTTCCACTCGTGTTTCGTTTCCTTCATCGTCCAAACCCAATAACAAGGTTTCTTTGGTGCCATCATCAAAAGTTTGCGGAAAAAGGAAAACAGCATCTTTGACTAAAGTGACCAAAGTTACTTTTTGCTCGTTTGCACCACTGTCAAACAGGATTTCATCTGTCGAAAGAAATTCCAATGACGAAGCTACCAATTGATTGATATCCAAAGTAGTTTCTATAAAAATAAAAAGGCTGTCGCGTTCGCGTATTTCCACGTCTTGAAATGATTTTCCGGCATCGCCGCCTACATTGAGCCGATAAGGTGACGATTCTCCGCCGGCAAGACGAATGGACGGAATACGGATGTCTGAGCCACTCCGATTAAAAACTTTCAACCGAAAAGTGGCTGAACCAATGTTGGTAAAAACCGTATCTAAATAAATGGTGTCTTTGCTGAATTCTAATCTGCCGCTGCTTAATGTCGTATCAAAATCCCTGCGGCAACTGCCCAAAAATATCAGTATGATTACTAAAATTGAAGAATAGGTCGATTTGATCATAATGAATCTAATTTTTGGTAAAAATAGCAATTTTGAACAAAGGATTTTATATTTACCTGTTGAATAAATATTCACGGCTTGGATTGAAAATATGGATTTAGGACTAGCCGGATAATCATAAAAATACCATTCGTATCCGATATATAATAAATCAAATGTTTTATCCCCTGCAATCACATGTACTTTGAAATATACTTTATAGAAAGCGTATCCCTTCTCTATGACGAAATTTTCTACTGATATTTGTCCCGATGTGACTAAAGACAACTTTCTCAAGGACAGAATATTGGTGGGGACGCAATCTATTTTGGCTAAAGCCAAGACATTCGCGAACTGTTCAGGTTGGCTAAAGCCAATCCCAATTCATCAATTGCATCCCGCTTTAGCGGGATGACAGCTACAACAACCCAAAAAGGCTTTAGCCAAATAAAAGATAAGTGGGTAGGGGTTGTTTTAAAAATCCGTTGATAATTTTATCTATGTTGAAAATAAAAAATTATACACAAATATGGTTATTCTGTGATGTCATTCTCTGCCAATTGTTTATATCGGCCAATAATATAAAAATACCTAATGTTGGCTCAGGCTATTCTAATTCCGTATCTTTAAATGCATTTTTAGAGACTTTACATCATGGCTCAACTCATCAGGATTTATAAGGAAAACATTGACCCACGTGCCATTAAAAAAGTATTGGACGTGTTGCGAGGCGGAGGTTTGGTCATCTACCCGACCGACACGGTTTACGGATTGGGTTGTGACATTACCAATACTAAAGCACTTGAAAAATTAGCCCGCATCAAAGGAGTAAAATTAGATAAAGCCAACTTTTCATTCGTGTGTTCAGACCTGAGCAATCTCTCTGATTATGTGATGCAAATAGACACACGAACCTTTAAAATACTAAAAAGAGCATTGCCAGGTCCTTATACATTTATCTTGCCGGGCAGTAGTAATTTACCCAAAGTTTTCAAAAAGAAAAAAACGGTCGGGATTCGGATTCCGGACAACGAAATAGCCATCGAACTCGTCCGGCAGTTGGGCAATCCTATCGTATCAACTTCCATTCACGATGAGGATGAAGTATTGGAATACACCACCGACCCCGAATTGATTTTCGAAAAATGGCAATACTTAGTCGATGTGGTCATCGATGGCGGTTATGGCGAAAATGTGGCCTCTACGGTTATCGACTTGAGCGGACCGGAGCCGATAGTACTTCGTGAAGGCATGGGAAACATCAGTATTATCTAATTTTTTTTCAAAAATTTAATCTTCCTATTTGTTTTATAAGATTGACTACTTTTGCTTTTTGTATAAAACAACCCAATGGCTTACCAACTTACCGTCATAGTTCCTATTTACAACGAAGAAGAAAATCTGTATCGATTGGAAAAAGAATTAGGTGCCTTTTTGAAAGAGAGCATCATTCCCGCGAAAATTTTGTTGGTAAATGACGGTTCAAAAGACGACAGCCAGTCGTTTATCGAGCAAATTTGTGGCAGGCAAAAGGATTTTTACTACATTTCTTTTGAAAAAAATTGTGGGCTTAGTGCTGCCATCAAGGCTGGTTTTGATTATGCAGACACTGAATGGGTGGGCTATATCGATGCCGATTTGCAGACTACCCCAGAAGATTTTAACCGCTTGTTGGAATACCGAAACAAATACGAATTAGTGACCGGTGTACGCACCGAACGAAAAGACTCATTCGTCAAAAACATGTCATCGCTCATTGCCAACGGCATTCGGAGAACTTTCACCCACGATGGCATGGACGACACCGGATGCCCACTGAAAATCATCCGAACCGATGTGGCAAAACGCATTCCTATGTTTAAAGGGCTTCACCGTTTTTTACCGGCAATGGTTTTGTTGCAACAAGGCAAGATTATTCAAATTCCAGTGCGGCACTTTCCGAGAATGGCTGGCTTGGCGAAGTTCGGATTGTGGAATCGGCTGATTAGCCCTTTGATGGATTGTTTTGCTTATCTGTGGATGAAAAAAAGATACATTAATTATCGGGTTAGAAAATCCAAATGAAACTATGTTTCAATTTGAAAATTAGAAAATGCGATGATTTGATAATTTTATATTGTGGTGGCTGTACCTCGAAACAAAGAAACTAGAAACTTTAAATTTTTAAACCTGAAACCTGAAATTTTAGAATATCCTATGAAGCATTGGCTTATACTTTCTTTGGGATTTTTGGCGCAAGGATTATTTACCTCGCGGATGTTGGCACAGTGGATATTGTCTGAAAAAAGCCGGAAAGTGGTCACGCCGGCCTTGTTCTGGCAGTTGAGTTTTGTCGCTTCATTTTTGTTGTTTTTGTACGGCTGGCTTCGGTTGGATTTTTCGATCATGTTTGGGCAAATCCTGACCTATTTTATTTACATCCGCAATATGCAATTGCAAGGTGATTGGAAAAAACTCTTCCGACCAGTTCGTTATTTGCTCTATGTTTTTCCATTTTTGATTTTTGTTTATTCTTATAACAACGGGGCTGACGACCGCATTTTGTTATTTAAAAATGACTCGATGCCACGATGGTTGTTGCTCTTTGGCATAGTGGCACAATTTGTATTTATTTTGCGGTTTGTCCATCAATGGTTTTATTCCGAAAAAAGAAAAAAATCAATTTTGCCTTTCGGTTTTTGGATTCTTAGCCTGATTGGCTCTTCGTTGATTTTTGTGTATGCAATTATTCGGATGGACTACGTTTTGCTGGTTGGAAATTCTGTAGGAATCTTAACCTATACTAGAAATATCTATTTGCATTTTGTAGATTTGAAAACACAAACTGCGAAGAATTAAGGATGGAAGAAAAAATTCTCAAATACGATAAATTAGTTATTTTTTTGGTTTGGGCGGGGATTTTTTTGCCACACTTGGCCACGTTACCGGTTAACATCATGGAAGCGCGCAATTTTATCACGGCGCGCGAAATGTTGTTAGACGGAAATTGGTTTTTGACGACGATGAATGGTTTGCCACGTTATGAAAAACCGCCGCTTCCTACCTGGTTGACTGCTTTTTCTGCCATGATTTTTGGCTTGAAAAACATCGCTGCACTCCGTTTCCCATCAGCCTTGATGGCACTCTTACTGATTTTTTTTACGCGCCATTTGTCTTTGCATTTAAGCCAAAGCAAACGTTTTGCCCTGCATGCTTCTTTGATTGTTGCTACTTCTTTTTACGTGGTTTACGCCGGGCGCGACGGCAGTTGGGATGTTTATGCACACGCTTTTATGATAGGCGGGATTTTGTACCTCAACAAATTTTTATCGGCGGATGAAAAACTGTATCAAAGTGCCTTATTTTCAGGTGTTTTTATTGGCTTGTCTTTTATGAGTAAAGGACCGGTTTCTCATTTTGCCTTACTGCTGCCTTTTTTGATGGCTTATGGCGTGGTTTTTCGGTTTCAATCTTTAAAAAAGAAGTTGATTCCGCTGGTTTTGTTGTTAATTTCCGCACTAATTATAAGTGCTTGGTGGCCGTTGTACGTCTATCTGTTTGACCGTTCTGCTGCTGAAACCATCGCCCAAATAGAAGGCAACGCTTGGGTGAATAACAGTGTCAAATCAATTTTTTATTATTGGAGCTTTTTTACGCAATCCGGTATTTGGGCAATTCCTGCATTTATCAGTTTGGTTTACCCGTATTTGAAAACCAAAGTTTCTAATCCGAAAGTCTACCGATTCACATTTTTATGGACGCTTTTTGCTGTTTTGCTGTTGTCGCTCATACCTGAAAAAAAAGCACGATATCTTTTTCCGGTGCTGATTCCGCTGGCTATGAATCTGTCTTTTTATATCGAATACCTTTTCAAAGAATTTAAAAATTTTAAAAGGGTTGAAAAACTACCCATTTATTTGCATTTCACCCTGTTGATTTTAGTCGGATTGGCTTTTCCATTTACGGTATTTAAGCTCTTTGTCCGTAGTTTGTTATTTCTAAAGTATTGGTATTTTGGTGCTTCTTTTTTGATGATTTTCTTAGCCGTTTGGATGATAATACTGATTTGGAAAAACAATATTGTGAAACTTTTTTACACCAATATTTTGTTGTTGCTGACAGTAATACTTGTGGCGTTTCCGCTCGGCAGCCTATTTTATGACAATCCTGATAATATTTCCTCCCGAAAAATTACGATTGCCGAAAACACTTATCAAACTACAACTTACTCGTATGGCGAAATTTCCCCTGAAATTCTTTGGCAATATGACCAACATAAATTACCTCAAGTCGATCGTTTAAAACACTTACCCGATTTCCAAAAAGCAACTTTTTTGGTAAATGAAAACAATGAAGAGGCTTTTTTGTCTAATTTTGAACAAGATTACAACATCAAATTTTTGATCAACATCGATGTAAACCCCTTTACAAAGAATAAAAAAAACCACAAAAGACGATTGACCGCCAAACTATTTTTAATCGAAAAAAAATGAAAGAAAAAACACAGACTGTTACCGAAAAACTCTTTTACGCATTTTTGGCTTTCATCTATTTGGTTTCCATCGTAATGTCTCGTATAAATGAATCCTATTTTGCCTTGCATTTTGCAGAAGAAGACGGCTTTGTCGAAAACATGACGGCTTTGGGATTGCTTATTATCTCTCTGCTTCAACTATACCGCGCTTTCAAATCCGGGCGCATCAAACCGATTTATTGGAAAATAGGCGTGTTGTTTTCAGCAGCTTTGTTTTTCTTTGCCGCTGGTGAAGAAATTTCTTGGGGCCAGCGGATTTTCAACTTTCAATCTGGTGAATTTTTTTCCCAAAACAATGCGCAGGGCGAAACCAATCTGCATAACTTGGTCGTGGACGGAAAAAAAGTTAATAAACTCATTTTCAGCCAACTTCTGTCGTTTTGCTTGGTGGTTTATTTACTCGTCATTCCGATGTTGTACGACAAAATAAGTTGGATGAAAAACCTGATCAACCGCTTTGCAGTCCCCTTGCCACGTTGGCATCACACGCTTTGGTTTATCGGATTTAGCTTGGCCGTGTTGTTGATTACTTCCAATAAAAAATGGGAAGTGCACGAGATGACTTTCGCCATGGTTTTCTTTTTGATTTTCCTGCGGCCTAGAAATATTGCAGAGACTTATCAGTAAGAAACCAAGTCCTGACAGGTTTTATCCCGATAGCTATCGGGGCTGTCAGGTCTATAATTCACCTCAAAACCTTCCTTACCCGCTTCAAATTCAACAAATTGATGGGATTGGTGCCCAACCCCACCACGTTATTTTGAACAAAACGCGTCACGACATCATAATAAAGTGGTACAACCGGTGCTTCTGAAACAATGATGGAATCCATTTTTTGATACAATATGAAACGGATGCTGTCTTTGGTTTCCAAAAATGATCGGCGGTAGAGCGCATCAAAAGTTCCGCTTTTGAAATGCGTGTAATTTGGCCCGCCGGGGGCAAAATTTTCACTGTAAAACAAGGAAAGATAATTCTGTGCATCAGGGTAATCGGCTATCCAACTGCCTCTGAAAAACGGTGCTTTTCCTGTTGCCATCGCTTGCCGGAGTGTGGCAGGCGGACTCACATCGACTTTTACCTTCAATCCAGATTTTTCCAATTCCCGCTGAATAAACTCACACAAATCCAAATAGTTGCTGTTGGTCATCAACGTGATTTCGGGCAGAGGTTTTCCGGTTTCTTTTTGATATCTTCCCAAAAGCTGACGAGCCAAGCCGGGGTTGTAATCATAGCCGCTTTGCTTTGAAAAACCGGGCAAGCCTTCGGGGATAAATCCGTAGATAGCCGGATTGCCAATGCCATTCCGCAGATAGGTCATCATCTTGGTGCGGTCAAAACCATAGTTGATGGCTTGTCGCAGTAATTTTGATTGTGCCAACTCGTTGCCGCCCTGCATGTAAAAACCCAAGTATTCGGTGTTTAGATAGGGTCCTTTCAGCATGTCGATTTGCTGTTTGTATTTTGGATTCAGCGTACCGTCAAAATGCAAGAGCTCATCTTTGTATGATGGATCCAAACCGCTGAGAAAGTCTAATTTACCTTGTGAAAATTCCATAAAACCGCTCAGTCTGTCTTTGAGAAAAGTAATGGAAATAGCCTCCAAATAAGGGAGCGATTGGCCATTTTGATCCGTTTCAAAATAATCGGGATTTCGTCTCAAAACCAATTTCTCGTTTTCTTTCCACACTTGAAATTTAAAAGGGCCTGTCCCTATCGGATGGTTTCTGAATTCGTTTCCGTAGGCCTCGACAATTTCTTGCGGAACGACCGAGCAATACTTCATGGTCAGCAAGCCTAAAAAAGCCGGAAAAGGTTTTTTTAAGCGGATATAAAGCGTGTCTGAGCGGTCGTAAATTGAATCGACTTCCTGCAAAACCCAACTGCCCGGCGAAGCAATCTTCGGGTCTTTCAAACGTTTCAAACTATAGGTGAAATCGGCCGCGGTAACCGATCTTGTCTGATTATCGTTCTTAAAATTGGGATCTTTATGGAAGTAAACATTTTTCCGAATCGTAAATTGATACAGCAAACCATCGTCGCTGACAGTCCATTTTTCTGCCAAATCGGGTTTGATGCTGAGCGAATCATCCAACTGAACCAAACCGTTGTAGAGTTGGTTACAAATCCAGATGTTGGATTGTGCCCTTGCAAACGCCGGATCGAGCGAACTCACCGTCGAAAATTCGTTGTATCGAAAGACCTGCAGATCTCGTTGTTTTTCGGATGATTGATCACAAGCGTAAAAACTGATAACAAACAGAATAAGGATGTTATTGAAATACAATACCTTCGATTTTTTCATGCGGGAAATTAATAATAAATTTGCAACTCAATTTCAGCATCCAACCTTTGGGTTGAGATGCGTAAAAATACAAGAATGCCCGCAACAAAAAAAGTCGCATTTTACACACTTGGTTGTAAACTCAATTTTTCCGAGACCTCCACTATCTCAAGAGATTTTTCACAAAAGGATTTTAAAAAAGTAGCGTTTGAAGAGGTGGCGGACATTTATGTCATCAACACTTGCTCGGTGACGGAAAATGCCGACAAGCAGTTCAAGAGCATCGTCCGCAAGGCTTTGGCGTTGAACCCGCAGGCTTTTGTGGCAGCCATTGGTTGCTACGCGCAACTCAAACCTGAGGAATTGGCAGCAGTGGATGGTGTCGATTTGGTCTTGGGCGCGACCGAAAAATTCAAACTCACCGATTACCTCAATGACCTGAGCAAAAACGGACAAGGAGAAGTGCACGCCTGTGAAATTGATCAAGCTGATTTCTACATGGGTTCTTATGCCATCGGCGACCGCACCCGCGCTTTTCTGAAAGTGCAGGATGGCTGCGATTACAAATGTACTTATTGCACCATTCCGTTGGCAAGAGGTATTTCGCGTAGCGATACGCTCGAAAATGTCTTGAAAAATGCCAAGGAAATCAGCGATCAAGGCATCAAAGAAATTGTGCTCACCGGAGTCAACATCGGCGATTATGGCAAAGGCGAATTTGGCAACAAAAAACACAAACACACTTTTTACGATTTGGTAACAGCTTTGGATAAGGTGGAAGGTATCGAGCGATTGCGTATTTCGTCGATTGAGCCCAATCTGCTGAACAGTCAGATCATCGAATTTGTCTCAAAATCAAAAACCTTTGTGCCACATTTTCACATACCGTTGCAAAGCGGATCGGACGAATTGCTGAAATTGATGCGTCGCCGCTACCTGACTTCGCTTTATACCGAACGGGTTTCGAAAATAAAAGCTGTATTGCCAGATGCCTGTATCGGGGTGGATGTCATCGTAGGATTTCCCGGCGAGACCGATGAATTGTTTTTGGAAACCTATCATTTTTTGAATGGATTAGACATTTCTTATTTGCACGTTTTCACCTACTCTGAACGAGACAACACGCCTGCCGCCGAGATGGAAGATGTCGTTGACAAAGGCGTGCGGCACAAACGAAGCAAAATGCTTCGCGCTTTGTCTGTCAAAAAACGCAGGGCTTTTTACGAAAGCCAATTGGGCAAAACAAAAACGGTTTTGTTTGAAAGTGAAAACAAAGAAGGCTACATTCAAGGGTTTACCGAGAACTATGTGAAAGTGAAATGTCCGTGGAATCCGGCGTTGATAAACACGTTGCAACAGATCAAACTCACCCGCATTGATACGGATGGTTTGGTTCGTTTTGATTTTGTAGATTCTGAAAAAAAAGCAGAAAACACAAGCGAAATGACTCGTGTTTTCTAATCAAATATTTCCACCAAACGCACCGAACTACTTATCATCAAGCTCGTAGCCGTAATCAAGCCCTTTGTCGGTGATAGGCACGCCTTCAGTCATCCATTCCGGGGCTGGGGCATCTTTCAGGTAATAATCGAAAAACTGCATCATCCGGATGGATAAGTCTTGTTTGTTTTTCATCTTTCTCAAGTTGTGTCCTTCGTTGTTATAGACCAACAACCAGACAGGTTTGTTGAGCCTTCTCAATCCCATAAAAAACTCGATTCCTTGATAATATGGCACAGCTCCGTCGGCATCATTGTGCATCATCAAAAGCGGGGTTTCTACCTTCGGAGCCGCGAAAAGAGGTGAATTTTCTATGTACAAATCAAAACCTTCCCAAAGATTTTTACCAATCCGTGTTTGCGAACGCTCATACTGAAAGGCCCTGTTCAACCCTGATTCCCAACGAATCCCACCATAAGCCGAAGTCATGTTGGCAACCGGCGCACCGGCCATGGCAGCGGCAAATTTGTTGGTTCGAGTTATCAAGTAGGCTGTTTGATAACCACCCCAACTCTGTCCTTGCAAAGCCATTTTTTGAGAATCAACAAAACCTTTTTGTTCCATCGCTTCCACACCCGAGAGGATGCAATTGTAAGCACTTTCGCCGGGATGCCCGTCTTTGTAAACGATGTCCGGCACGAAAACCAAATAGCCGTTGCTCGCTAAATAAGCCATGTTGACGGTAGATGCACTCGGCTGTGGTGAATAATAATTGTGGAGTGTTTCCGAACGTTTTTCGTAGAAATACGTAATCATCGGGTATTTTTTGCTAGAATCAAAATTTTCAGATTTGTATAAAAGACCTTCCAACGGTGTTCCGTCAAAAGCTTTCCAAGAAACCAACTCGACCGTTCCCCATGCAAAATCTTTTTGTTGCGGATTGATGTCGGATATTTTTTTCTCCGTTTTAAAATTTTTATCCGTTAAATACAAATCCGGGTAGGTGCTGAAATTCTGTTTTCTGAAAACAAATACATCCGCTTCTTCTGCTTTTTCAATGCCATTTATTGAAAAATTATCATAGGCTTTTTGCGGAGTGAGTTTACCTGATTTTAAATTGAGAAAATAGACTCCGTCACCTTTTGTGGCATGGTTAAAAGAAGTTAAGATTAGATTGTGATTGGTTTCAGTAGCCAAATCCCTATTTTCAGGATCGAGCCGAAGCGTGCGAAAAGTGATTTTTCCCGATCTGCCTATTTTAGTGATATTTTCGGGTGGATTAGTTCCGGTAACATCCAACTTCCAAATATCGTATTTATCATACACCAAGGCAGAGCCATCGGCTAACCAACCGCCAAATCCGTGAGCCGGAGGAAGTGCGGGATGGTCATCGTCTTCGTCATAAAATGGCACTTCGACGGATGCTGTCAGGTTTAATGTTTTGCCAGATTTCAATTCAACAGAAAACCAATTTTTTGTTGCATGGTTGTAGTAAAGTGCAAAATTATTACTTGATTGCAAATTTGGCCTGCCGGAAATTCCATCCAGAATTTTGGTTCGTTTGCCTGTTGATGTTTCGACCGAATAAAAATCGCTTTTCCAAGGCCAATCCCATGAGCGCTCAACGTCATACGGATGCGAAGTGCTTCCCAAAATATAAGCCTGTTCTTTGTTTTTGTCAAAAATCAAATCTTCCATTTCGGGGTCGTTGAGTTGGACGATGTTTCCGTTTTCGAGGTCATAATAAAATTGGTAGGCAAGCTCTGTCAATTGTTTTTTCTTGACTTTTTGCTCGGGCTGAATCATCTTGTCTTGCCAATTCCAAACATCAACTTCTGCTTTTTCATCTTTGATCAAGGTGGTGTCAATTGTCCTATTTTCAATTGGTTTGGCACTGAAATAGATGCGTTTGTCATTTTTTGAAAATCCGGGAGATTGGTGTTTTGAGATTTGCCAATCTGGGGGTAAAAGTTTGTAATCTTCGTCAACAATTACTTTGGCTTCTGTGCCGTTCCAATATTGAAATACATAGCGGAGCGAGTCGTTTTTGACGGAATCTTTGACAGACAAATAGGCCGCTGTTTTCCCTGTTTTGTCAGTTGCCAAATGTTTGTAAGCCACTTTTCCAGTGTCGATAAGTTGGGTGGTCAAATTGTTTAAGTCAACCCGAAAAAGGCCGCCGTTTTTGGTTTTCTTCTCAGATTTTTTCAGGTAATACATCACCCGATTTTCTTCTGCAAACACATATTGGTCAATCAAAAAGACGGTATCCGAAACTTGATTGGACACGTTGTACACCAAAAGATAATCGCCTTCTTCGTTCCATTTTTTCTTTTTATCCGCAGTGGTGTCCTTTGATTTTTCTTTGCTTTTCTCGTCTTTAACTTTCCGAATGGCAACCCAATTGTTGTATTTTTTTGGAATGCCGAAATTCTTGATCCCAAATATCGAGTCGGTCAGTATTTGTTTGGACACATCATATACAAAAAAGGCATCTTTTTCCTTTTTCGGCGCTTTCACCTCTTTTTTACGCTCTGCGCGTTGGATACTGTAATCAGGTTTTCGTTGAAAATAAACAAATTTTTCATCCGGGCTGATTTGTGCTTTGTAACCGTTTTTGAAAACTTTTTCCTTACCTGTTTTGGCATTGTAAATTTGTAGATAACCATCTCCGCGCTCGGTGGTGGTTTTGACTTCAAACACGATGAGTTGTCCGGTTTTGGAAACTTTCACATCGGAAATAGATTTCCACAAATCGTAATCGTTGTGGGTAATCGGTTTTTTGGTTTGCGAAAACGAAATCGACGCAAAACCGCAAAAAAGCAGGGAAATCAGTGTGTTTTTCATGTTTATGGTTTAATCAATTGATTTTTGTTTCAGGTTAAATTCATCATCTTTCCTCTTGCACTTTCAAATTCACTCATCATTTCTTCCACAATTTTCGCGGCGGGCTTGATATCGTGAATCAGCCCGGCTATTTGTCCGATTTCAAGCTCGCCTTCTTCTAAATCTCCTTCAAACATTCCTTTTTTGGCTCTTCCACGACCCAACAATGCCCGAAGTTCATCGGCTGAAGGCGACTTGGCGTAGAGCGATTGGACATCACCATAAAATTTGTTTTTCAACAACCGGACTGGTGTTATTTCTTTTAAAGTCAGAATGGTGTCGCCTTCTTGTGCTTCCACTACTCTTTGTTTGAAATTCGGATGTGAAGAGGCTTCTTCGCTCGCCACAAACCTGCTTCCGACTTGCACGCCGTCTGCGCCCAATATGATGGCGGCCAACATCCCGCGGCCATTCGCGATTCCTCCGGCTGCTATCAGTGGGATGTTGATTTTTTCTTTGACCATCGGGATGAGCGTAAACGTGGTGGTTTCTTCTCTGCCATTGTGACCGCCAGCTTCAAATCCTTCGGCAACAACTGCATCTACTCCCGCTTCCTCCGACTTCATGGCAAATTTGACACTGCTCACCACATGTACCACCGTGATGCCATTTTCTTTTAAAAAAGGAGTCCAAATTTTGGGATTCCCGGCAGAAGTAAACACAATTTTCACGCCTTCCTCAACAATAATTTGCATGATTTTTTCCAAATCGGGATAAAGCATCGGAACGTTGACACCAAAAGGTTTTTGGGTTGCTTTTTTGCACTTTTGAATGTGTTCGCGCAACACATCCGGATACATCGACCCGGCTCCAATCAGTCCCAAACCACCCGCGTTGCTCACGGCTGAGGCCAAGCGCCAACCGCTCGCCCAAACCATGCCGGCTTGAATTATAGGATATTGAATATCAAAAAGTTTACAAACGCGATTCATCTATTGCTTGATAATTTTTAAAGTTTGGGAATAATCTGACTCCATTCTGCCTAAATAAATCCCGGAAGCTAAGCCTGTTAAATCTATGTTCGATATGTTTTTTGTCAAAACAACTGATTTTACATTTCTTCCCAATAAATCAAATATCTGAAAGACCGATTTTTGAAAATTCCCATCAAAACTTATGGTTAAAAAGTGCCGGACTGGGTTTGGAAAAATTTTTATTTGAATAGGATTAAAATCAGCCACCGAAAGCGCATTGTTTAAAGCAGCTGAAAAATCCGGTATGCCAAAACCCAAATCGTTGTTGGGCGAACTAAAAATAGAGGATGATTCTTTGATGATGTTGGTGATTTCAACATTGGATTTGTCAGGAAGTGCCTGCCACAAACTCGCCACGCTTCCAGCCATAATCGGAGATGAAAACGAGGTTCCATTTATTGACACAACTGAATTTGATGCGTTTACAACCAATACACCCTGCCCTTTTGCCACCACGTCTGGCTTAATCCGGCCGTCTGCACTTGGTCCGCGCGAACTGAAGGAAGCAACATTGCCCGACGCATCGACTGCACCAACTGCCAACACCTTAAAACCATCGGCTGGCGCGGTTACAATTCGCCATGTAGAATCGTTTCCTGAATTTCCGGCAGAATTGACCACCATCATCCCTTTGTCAAAAGCGATATCGGCTCCTTTGGTTATAAAAGCTGTCTGACCATCCATCTCAGCAGGTGAATAGTTATACCTCGCATCGTCAAAGGTACTGTAACCCAAAGAGGTGTTTATCACATCAACCCCCAAACTGTCTGCGCGCTCGGCGGCTTCTACCCAATACGATTCTTCAACCGGTGTTTCAGAAGACACATCCTCCGTTCTGAAAAGATAGTAGAACGCGTCCGGTGCGGTGCCAATCAGTTGGCCATCGACAAAAGCAGCCATGGTTGACAACACAGTAGTTCCGTGATCATCTCCCGTGAATGCCAAAAAATCCGGATTCCTTCCTACAAAATCGTATCCGCCGATCAATTTCCCGGCTAACCGCATTCGGTCGAAAGCCAACAAAGTACCAACACCTGGAAAACCTCCGTCCATCACGGCAATCGTAACACCTTCGCCTGTAAAATCTTGTTGGTGAAGTAAATGCATGTTCAACATCTGAACTTGATTCGCCGATGTGCCATAGTTAAAATTCACCAAAACTTCTTTTTTATCATGAAATTTGGAAGGTTGTTGTGTTGCCGGAGGTGGATTGAGGCTCCGGTCTGCGAACTCAATCCGGCTGACAAATGATAAACCCGACAAGGCTTGAATGTCTGTTTGGCTACCAATTACATGTGCCATATTAAACCATTTCGATTTAGATTTGACCGTGATGCCGGGCTGTGATTTTAAACTTGTAATGTAGTTTTCATTGACCGGAACATCAGTCTCGCCGATGGGAATAGAAAATTTCTGCTTGCGAGCAACCGCTTTCGGCGTGAGGATGGTTTGTGGATTGGCAATCGAATTTGCAACATCTGCCTTGTCTGTAAAAAAGATACGCGCATGCTCTTGCGCATGGGCAAAAGAAAAGATTGCGAGAAAAAAGAGTAGGTGTAATTGTTTTAGCATGAACCAAATCTACAAAAAACATTTAAGAAATAACGCCGGAACCAATCAATTCCTCGCCGAGATACCACGCGGCAAATTGCCCGGGTGTGACCGCAGATTGGGGTTGTTCAAAGTCAAGGTAAACGCCCTCTTTAGTTTGATACAAAACAGCCTGTTGAAGGGGTTGCCTGTATCGGATGCGGGCACGGACAGTCAAATGTTGGCTTGGCTTGGTTTTTAAATCGGGGCGAACCCAATGTGTATCAGCATCTGAAATAAAAATGGTTTTTTTGAACAAGCCCGGATGTGATTTGCCTTGTCCGACGTAAATTACATTTTCAAAAACATCTGTGTCAATAACAAATAAAGGCTCGGCTTTTCCGCCCACGTTGAGCCCTTTTCGCTGGCCGATGGTGTAAAAATGTGCACCACTGTGTTTGCCGACAGCCTGCCCGTCTGAAGATTTGTAAATTCGTTTTTGTGCATCAAAAGCCAATCTTTCCAATTCATCAGAAAATCCGATATCAACTAAATGATACATAGGATGTTGATCCGATATTTCAATTATATTCCCTTCCTTGGGCTTCAATTTTTGTTGAAGAAAATCAGGTAAATGAACTTTCCCAACAAAGCAAAGCCCTTGCGAATCTTTTTTTTCGGCGGTGACTAGTTTTTGTTCGAATGCGATTTTCCTGACTTCAGGCTTGGTCAAATGGCCGATGGGAAATAGCGTCTTAGAAAGTTGTTCTTGAGATAGTTGGCATAAAAAATAAGACTGATCTTTGTTGGTGTCTTTTCCCGCCAACAAGCGATGAAACTCATTTCCATTATTCTGAACCGTTTTTTTTTGGCAATAATGACCGGTGGCGACAAAATCGGCACCGAGGCTCAAAGCTATTTTTAGAAAAACATCAAACTTGATTTCGCGATTACACAACACATCCGGATTGGGTGTCCGACCGGATTTGTATTCAGCAAACATATAATCGACAATGCGGGTTTTGTATTCCTCGCTCAGGTCAACGGTTTGGAATGGTATTTCGAGTTTTTCGGCTACCAAAAGCGCATCGTTGCTGTCTTCAAGCCACGGGCATTCGTCTGAAATGGTAACGGAATCATCGTGCCAATTTTTCATAAATAGCCCAATGACCTCATAGCCTTGCTCTTTGAGCAAATAGGCCGTTACACTCGAATCGACTCCGCCGGAAAGCCCGACAATTACTTTTTTCAAAACTTTTTTTTGCAAATTTAAGGACAACTATCCATTCTCAGTCATTAAAAGAGCTGATTATCATCCCGTCAGTACTTTTTGGTGTTCTTCAGTTCACCGTTTTCGTAATATCGCCACTCGCCTACTTTGCTTCCGTTGCGGTTGTTACCCTCAACAATTATCCCCCCATTTTCATAATATACTGCTTTTCCATGCATTAAATCGTTGTAATATTCGATTTCCGAAAGCAGCTTGCCCGACTCCTCAAAAGTTTGTGTCAATCCCTCCTGTTTGCCGTTTTTGAAATGCGCGATTTCAGCGATAATCCCTTTGGGATAATAAATCTTTTTCTCCCCTTCCAAAAGCCCATTATGGTAAAATTCGACGGTCATGGTGTCTTTTGAATTTTTGTGAAAATAGACCCATTCCCCGATTTTGTGTGAATGCTTCATGATGCCTTGACTGACCAACGCTCCGTTTTCGGGTAGGAAAAATTTGGTTTCAGCTATGCCGGTTTGCTCGTCAAACAGCTTGGTTGCGTAAGGATAATTCCGGACGTTTTTATCAAAATATTCAAATAAACCCGTTTCTTTTCCGTGGTTGAATTGCCCGCGATAACGGATAAAATTTGTTTTATTGTATTTTTTTTTCCACACGCCGTGCCGTTTTCCATTTTCATCCAACCGGTTTATCTTTTGGGGGAAACAGTTCGAAATTTGGAAAAAAAAGAGTGTAGCCAGCAAAAACCGTTTAGTGAGAGTCATCGTTTGTTGTTTGATATATATCGTTTTAAAAATAAATTTATTTCAGTTTAAATAATGGATTACAAATCTTTATAAAAATATTAAGAATCCGCCGACAACCACCTATTAAATTTTAACTATTTTTGGAACAAATACCAAAAACATAACAATGCGTAAATTAATTACTTATTCTTTTATAGGCCTGCTGTTGTCTTCATCAACACCTCCTATTTCAAAAACTGCCAGCCAAACCCCACCCGATAAAAAAACAGTTGTTGATTATGCCGGCACAATAACCGCCGAAGACTTAAAAAAGCATCTTTACATTTATGCCTCAGATGAATTTGAAGGCAGGGAAACAGGCACTCGCGGGCAGAAAAAAGCAGTAGAATATTTGCGTAGCAACTACAAGGATTTTGGCATTGCACATCCGGCAACTTTAGAAGACTACTTTCAACCTGTTCCTTTGGTGATGAACAAACCGCCAAAGGCAACTTTGACTTTTGAAAACGAAACATGGTCGGCGGGAGAGGATTTCATACCGGTCGGCAGTACATCCGATGTCATTTTAGAAAACACGCCGGTTGTATTTGCCGGTTATGGGATTGAAAGCCTGCAATATTCCGATTATAAAGGGCTTGATGTCAGAGGAAAAATCGTTTTGATTCGAGCCGGAGAACCCAAAAATCATGATGGGACTTATATAATTACAGGCACAAAAGAACCTTCTGAGTGGTCTAATTTCCGGCCTGCCAATAATGCACGAATAGGAGCAGCTCAAAAAAATGGAGCCTTGGGGATTTTAGTTTTAGACATGAAGAATTATGGTCGCTTGTCAAGCCGGTATGCCTATTCCGCAAAGTTGGCAGAATCCGGGAGGGGAAGCATCAGCCTGAAAGGAAATGTTTTAAATTTTTTCAACTGGTATTTGAGCGAAACTGTTGCTAAAAAACTATATACTGAGATTTTGACCGCGCGGGAAAATACAGATTTGAATAGAGCCATAAGCCTTTCTCTAAAAAATGACTCGGGCGAACTGATTTCTGAAAATGTGGTAGCCTACATTAAAGGTTCCGAATTTCCGGATGAATATGTAGTGGTTTCTTCTCATTTAGACCATATCGGTATTTCGCCGGACGGACAAATCAATAATGGTGCAGACGACGACGGTTCGGGAACGGTTTCTGTTTTAGAGATTGCACAAGCTTTTGCACTAGCAAAAAAAGACGGGCACGGGCCACGAAGATCCATCGTTTTCTTAAATGTTACCGGGGAAGAAAAAGGCTTATTGGGTTCTGAATACTACAGCGAACATCCTATTTTCCCTTTGAAAAATACGGTTGCCGATTTGAATATTGACATGATTGGGCGCACGGATCCGAAAAGAGCCGGAAAAGACAACTATGTTTATCTGATTGGCGCTGACAAATTGAGTACAGAGCTTCACAACCTATCCGAAGAAGTCAATAAAAAATACGTCAACCTCGATTTAGACTACACCTACAATGACGAGCATGACCCCAATCAATTTTACTATCGTTCCGATCATTACAACTTTGCCAAACACAATGTGCCAATTATTTTTTACTTCAATGGCACACATGAAGATTACCACCGACCCGGCGATACACCCGATAAAATCCGATACGATTTGTTGGAAAAACGCGCCCGTTTGGTTTTTTACACCGCTTGGGAATTGGTCAACCGAGACAAAAGAATTGTGGTTGATAAGGCCAATTGATATTTGATAATAGGCAATGGAAAATGGAAAATAAACTTGAGTTCTATTCCAAATAAACTTCTTCTTTTCGGAAATCAACTTCTACGTGCTCTTGCAGTGATGTAGAAAGAGAAACACCTTTGAAATCTGCTTTCACGGGAAATTTCTTGTGATTTCGATTGATTAAAACCGCTGTTTTGAATTGTTTAAGCGGCACCTTGAGAAAATATTTGACCGCATACATCAATGTAGAACCAGAGTTGAGGACATCATCGACCAAAACCAAAGATTTATTTTGATATTCTTCGGGTGAAATGGAGGCCTGTATTGGGTTCAAAGGATGCTTTTTATCTACCACAACTCTACAAAGCAAAACTTTAAGGGGTGCTATTTGATTCAATTGAATCACCAAGCGTTCGGCGAAAACAAAGCCGTTTTTTTCGATTCCAGCGAGGACTATTTCTTGTTCGTCTATATTTGATTCATAGATTTGGAAAGCTATCCGCCTTATCTTGTAGCGAAGGGTAACAGCATCTAAGATGACCGTTTTGGTGATTGGTGGCATACTCATTTTTTTTCAAAGATAAAAAACAGTTCATTACCATGGCGTGGCGGAATGGAATTATGACAACGTTCCAATTTTTCAATCAAAAAAAATGGTTCAAAAAGGGATTGATATTCATCGAATGAGCCACCGAAGGGCGGACCTACTTCCGTAATTTCAAAATCGAACAGCAGTCCGGCTAATTTTCCTTTTTGTTTGAGTAATTGATTCATTTTCAATACATATCTTTCTCGAAGACTTGGATTCAACGCGCAAAAGAACGTTTGCTCGATGATTAAGTCAAATTGTCCTTGACAATCGAAAAAATCGGTTTGTATCAATTTATTCAAGGGAAATTCAGGGACTCTTTTCTTTAAATTCAGAAGGGGTTTGGATGCAATATCTATGACAGTAACTGATTGAAAACCTTTTTGAAATAAGTATTCCGCCTCGTAGGCATTGCCTGCTCCGGGTATCAAAATATCTGTTTTTTTATTTCTGAGTTGATCGATATAGGCTTTGACAGGCGTCGAAACCGCACCAATATCCCAACCTATATCTGAATTTGCGTAGCGGTTTTCCCAAAAATCACGATTCAGATTCGTCATTGTCAATTAAATCTTCGTTAAAATCGTCCAAGGATCTTCTGTCTTTTTTGGTGGGCCTGCCGGTTCCCAAATTGCGGTAATAGGAAGCCGTTTGTCGGATTAGTTTCATTTTTTCTACATCTTCCGAAGGGGTCGTGTCAATCACATAAAGACCTACTAAAGAGGCACTTAATCTACTCGCAGGGATATCGTTAATCTTATATCGACGATAAATTTGGTCTTTTCGAACAGACAGCAAATCTGTCGGTGAAATTTCCTTAGCAGGTTTGACAACCATATTGTTTATTTTCACTTGTCCCTTGTTACAAGCCTCCGTAGCCATACTTCTCGTTTTAAAAAGCCGGATACACCACAAAAACTTATCAACACGCATTCAAAATTATTTATCCAAAGATATTAGAAAATTGTAACTTGCGCAAAAATTGAATTTGTATGAGATTTAGTCAATTATTTAAGTGGTCACTTTTTCTTTTGATATTATTTACAATCATTTTGAGCTGTAGCAAAAGTAACAATGATTTGACGCCAACCCCGGTTGACCCGATTGATCAAGCCGTTCAGACCTTAATTGATGATGCTCTCATTGTCGATTATTTGCAAACCCATTTTTACAACGCCGAAGACTTTCAAAATCCGGCATCCGATTTTAACTTTGACATTATTTTTGATACGATAGCAGGTGAAAATTCTACCCAAACTCCCCTATTTAATCAGGTTGAAACGAAAAATTTTGTGATTGATGACGTAACCTTTAAATATTACATCTTAAAAGTTAACGAAGGATTTGGCAACAGACCTCACTTTATTGATTCAACCTTGGTTAATTTCAAAGGTAGCTTGTTGAATAATTTGGTTTTTGATTCCTCTGCAAATCCCATTTGGTTTGATATGGCAACTGTTGTTGATGGATTTCGTCAAGCATTGATGGAATTCAAATCTGCTGAAAGTTCTTCACTAAACCCAGACGGAACTTCAACTTTTACCAATTTTGGCAATGGAGCTGTTTTCTTCCCATCAGGTATGGGATTTGCAAATATCCCGCAGCCCGATGTGCCTGCTAATTCACCTCTGATATTCCGGATTAAACTTTTTGCCGCATTAGAAGCTGACCATGATTTGGACGGTATCCCTTCCTTTATGGAGGATTTGAATAACAACCAAAATCCAAGCGATGACGACACCGATGGCGATCGGTTTCCGAACTATCTCGACACCAATGATGATGGAGATCTAATATTAACCATCGATGAAATTATTATCAATCCAGATGGAACCATTACTTTTCCTGACTGTGATGGCGATGGTGTCCCCGATTATTTGGATAAGGATGTTTGTCCTAAATAATATTTTAGCCTGAGATTATAAGAATTTTAAAAACTAAAAATCAGGCATCCTCTTTTTACGTACTTTTGGATGTGTTTAGCAATCCTAAACTTTGTTTTTGACAAGTGGCAAAACATCAAGTCCTATAGCAAATCATGCAAATAAATCAGGTTTCTACCAAGCCTCATTATCTCATCTTAGACGGCTTGAGAGGCGTTGCCGCAGTTTGGGTAGTTGCCTTCCATCTTTTTGAAGCCCACGCAACCAACCATCTGAATTTGATTTTAAACCACGGTTACCTCGCAGTAGATTTTTTCTTTGTCCTTTCAGGATTTGTGATTGGCTACGCCTACGATGACCGTTGGAACAAAATGAGTTTAAAAAGCTTTTTTAAACGGCGTTTAATCCGGTTACATCCTATGATTATTCTGGGAATGACGGTCGGAGCTGTCTGTTTTTATTTTCAAGCCGGCCAAGAGTGGCAACGCATCATTGATGTGCCGCCTTGGAAAATGTTGTTGGTCATGCTGATTGGTTTCACGCTCTTGCCTATACCCAAATCTATGGACATAAGGGGTTGGCAAGAAATGTATCCGCTCAACGGCCCGGCTTGGACACTTTTTTTTGAATACATCGCCAACATTTTGTATGCAGTCTTTATCCGAAAATTTTCAAATAAAGTACTCGGCATTTTAGTAGTCATCGCGGGTGCACTTTTACTTCACATGGCAGTAACTGCCCCGGCGGGTGATGTCATCGGTGGTTGGTCATTGGAATCAACACAATTTCGCATCGGCCTTACACGATTGATGTACCCATTCTTCGCAGGGCTTCTACTGTCACGCCTCATGAAACCCACAGGCATCAAAAACGCATTTTTGTTGTGCAGCATATTGATTTTGATTATACTATCGATGCCGCGAATCGGCGGGAGTGATTATCTTTGGTTGAATGGGCTTTACGATGCTTTAAGCATCATCGCCCTTTTCCCGTTGATTGTCTATTTAGGCGCAAACGGCGAAGTGAAACAGAAGTTTGCAACCAAACTCTGCAAATTTCTGGGAGACATTTCCTATCCATTGTACATCACGCATTATCCTTTCATTTACATTTATATTGCTTGGGTTCGAGATAATGACATACCCTTGAAAAAAGCCTGGCCGGCCGGGCTATTTGTCTTATTGGTTTGCATTTCACTTTCGTATGCCTATCTAAAATTATATGACGAACCCGTGCGAAAATGGCTGGGTAAGCATTTGATTTTAAAGGAGGTCAAAAAGTAAAATATCTAACTCTACATCTTAAAAGCTACATTTAGCAGTCAACTGTTTTTCCGGTAATTCATCTCTGTTTAAAACGCACAATAAAGACACTATGCAAAAAAATCTTCGGGACTTCAATATTATTTTTTTTTAAATATCTTTGGCACATCACAAAAACACAAATCAAAATAACATGTCGTATCAACTTTTAAAAGGAAAAAGAGGAATCATATTTGGCGCATTGGACGAAAACTCCATTGCATGGAAAACAGCCGAACGCGTCTATGAAGAAGGCGGAAGCTTTGTCTTGACCAATGCCCCAATTGCTCTCCGCATGGGCACCATCAATACATTGGCTGAAAAAACAAAGTCAACCGTGATTCCGGCAGATGCCACCAGCATGGAAGATTTGGAAAATTTAGTCAAACAAGCACAAGAAGTTTTAGGTGGAAAACTCGATTTTGTCCTGCATTCGATTGGCATGTCGCTCAATGTTCGTAAAGGATGCCACTACACCGAAGAAAATTACGAATTTACTGCCAAAGGTTGGGATATTTCAGCTCTGTCTTTTCACAAAGTATTGCAAGTTTTATATAAAAATGATGCGATGAACGAATGGGGAAGCGTGGTCGCGTTGACTTATATGGCAGCGCAAAGGACGTTTCCCGATTACAACGACATGGCAGACAACAAGGCCTATTTGGAATCTATTGCCCGCAGTTTTGGCTATTTCTTCGGAAAAAACAAAAAAGTTCGGGTCAATACCATTTCGCAATCTCCCACACCCACCACGGCAGGAAAAGGTGTGAAAGGGTTCGACGGCTTTATCACGTATGCCGAAAAAATGTCTCCTTTGGGTAATGCAACTGCTTTGGAATGTGCCAACTACACTGTCGCGATGTTTTCTGATTTGACGCGTAAGGTGACCATGCAAAATCTCTTCCACGACGGCGGATTTTCAAACACAGGGGTTAGCCAAGAAGTCATCAGCGCGTTTACCAAAGAATAATTTCCACCTTAAATTATGAAGTTTTCGGTTGTTGTCCCTGTTTACAATCGACCTGAAGAAATACGGGAATTGTTGGATAGTTTATGCCAACAAAGTTTCAAATATTTTGAAGTGGTCATCGTTGAAGACGGATCGACCGTTCGATCAGACACCGTAGTTGCAGGTTTTCAATCGAAACTCCACATTCACTATTTCTACAAAAAAAATACCGGCCCGGGCGATTCCAGAAATTTCGGAATGACCCGGGCTTCGGGTAATTATTTTATCATTTTGGATAGTGATTGTGTCTTGCCATCCCATTATTTGGAAGAAGTGCACGAGGCTTTGAATCGACAATACACTGACTTTTTCGGCGGATCCGACACGGCGGACGAACGGTTTACGGATTTGCAAAAAGCCATCAACTATGCCATGACTTCATTTTTCACTACCGGTGGCATCCGTAATTCTGAAAACAGCTCGCGAAAATTCCAGCCCCGGAGTTTCAACATGGGGATTTCCAAAAAGGCCTTTGAGGCAACGGGTGGTTTTGGCAACATACATCCCGGGGAAGATCCCGATTTGACACTTCGGCTTTGGAAAGCGGGTTATGAATCGCAATTTATCAAAAACGCGTTTGTCTATCACAAGCGTCGCATATCTTGGCCTAAATTTTATAAACAAGTGTATAAATTTGGTGTCGTCAGATCTATTCTCAACCTTTGGCATCCGGAAAAAACTTCCTTGGTCTACTGGTTTCCATCGCTCTATCTTTTGGGAGTTGCCGCATCAACTTTGTTGTTGTTATTGGGGAATCAATTTTTATTAGGTTTAATGGGAATCTATAATCTGATAATGTTTTTTGATTCTATGTTCAAAACACATTCTGTTAAAATTGCTCTACAAAGCGTGATAGCTGTCAATATTCAATTTATAGGATACGGATACGGATTCCTGAAATCATTTTTTTATATACACCTATTAAAAAGAAAACCGGAAATTCAATTTCCTGATTTTTTCTTTAAGAAATAGGAACATTATTTTTCGTTTGATTGATTGACAATTTCTCCTGAAACCACCGTGAAATCCACTTTAGTTTTGGGTATTTCACGCACGTCAATCGTCATAATATTTTGATTTAAAATCACGAAATCAGCAGATTTACCAACTTCCAAACTCCCTTTTTCTTTTTCTTCAAAATTGGCATAAGCAGCCCAAATCGTCATTCCTTTTAAGGCTTCTTCTCTGCTCAATTTCTGTTCGGGTAAAAAACCGTTTTCAGGAAAATTGTTGACATCTTGTCTTGAAACGGCCGCGTAAAAAGTCAGCATCGGATTGACTTGCTCTACCGGAAAATCGGTCCCCAAAGAGACCATTCCGCTTTTTTGGAGCAGGGTTTTGAAGGAATACGCACCCTTGATGCGTTCGGCTCCCAATCGATCTTCGGCCCAATACATATCGCTGGTGGCGTGTGTCGGTTGAACCGAAGGAATGATATTTTTGGAAAAATAATCAAAATCTTGTGGTCGAACCACCTGCGCATGTTCGACCCGCCAACGCCTATTCGGTTTGTCCTGAAGGGCTTCCACATACGCTTTGAGTACGGCAGTATTGGCCGAATCTCCGATGGCATGCGTATTCATCTGATAGTCTGAAGCAGCGACGCGCTTGGCTAATGCAGTCAATTCTTCTTTGGTGGTAATCATCGCGCCAAAGTGCCCGGCTTGGTCAGCGTAAGCTTCGTGCAGGCAAGCACCACGTGAACCGAGCGCGCCATCGGCATATACTTTGATGGAGCGGACATTCAGCCTATCTGTTTTTACGATGCCTTTATTCAAATAATAATCCAAATTTTCAGGGCTGTTGCTGACCATCGCGTAGATTTTGATTTTCAAATCGCCGATCTGTTGAAGGCTGTCAATCAAATCGATGATACTTCGGTCAAGGCCTGCATCAGAAATGGTGGTCAACCCGTTTTCAAAAACTATCTTTTGGGCATCGAGCAAAGCTTGAATCTGCTGTTTTTGGTTAAATACAGGCAGGGCGTTTCGTATCAATCGCATCGGGGCATCCACCAAAACTCCGGTCGGCTCCCCGTTTTTCAGAATCACTTCACCTCCGGCAACTTTCGTTTTACCGGTAATTCCCGCTAACTTCAAGGCAACCGAATTGGCAAATATGGCATGCCCGTCAATGCGTGTGACTGCAACAGGCGTATCGGGGAAAAGCTTGTCTAAACTTTCTTTGGTGGGGAATTCTTTCACATCCCAATCGTTTTGATCCCATCCTCTTCCCAGCAAAAAGTTCGGATTTTTTTCTTTCTGAAATGCAACCAATCGTGCTAAAACCTCCTCTAAACTTTTTGTACCCACCAAATCTGCTTGTTGTTGATCCACGCCCAAACCATAAAAATGTGCATGCGCATCTATCAATCCGGGAAGTAAAACTCTCCCCTCGGCATCGATTGTGTTTTTTGTACTGAATTTTTTTTGTAAATCGGCCGTTTTGCCGATGCCTACTATTTTTCCTTGATGGACAGCCAAAGCTTCAGCTCGGGTGAAAGTGCTGTCAACCGAATAAATATCCGCATTGACAACCATTAAATCGATGTTTTCTTTTGGGGTTTGGCAAGAAGCCAAATAAATAAGAATAGCGAAAAGTGGAAGGATTTTTTTCATCGATGGAATATTTCGTATAAAAATAAGAAGAAATTGTTCAATCGAAAAGAACTATTTTACTTCGCCTCCGTTGACGGCAGTAAACTCGGGATGGAGCAAAACCACTTCATTCTGTTGATTGATAGCCCCCAACACAAAACATTCACTGATAAAATTGGCAATTTGTTTGGGCGGAAAATTGATTACGGCAACGACATGCCGGTTGACAAGCATCTCAGGGCTGTATCGATGCGTAATTTGCGCACTCGACTTTTTGATTCCCAAACTTCCGAAATCTATCCACAATTTGATGGCGGGTTTTTTGGCTTCCGCAAAATATTCGGCACGAATAATCGTTCCGATTCGTAGATCGAGTTTCGATAAATCGTCAAAACTGACAGAAGGTAAGATTTGTTTCAAGTTGCGGGATTGAAGTGTTTAATGTTTAGTTCTAAGTATTGAGTGTTGAGTTGTTTCATTTTCAAATTGACACATTTTCAAATTTTCAAATTGATACATTGTTACATTAGAAATTTCTCAATATTGCATAAGCAACGACAATTACAAAAACGATCCAAATGGCGGTTATTCCGAACAACTTTCGTCTTAGCAGAAACTGCTTTGCCGTGAGCACTTTTTTTTGATCCAAATAGAACCCAAAACCCACGTAAGGGATGGCAAAAAGAATCAGTGCATTCTCGTGGAATGCACTGACAAAATCCAAGTGTAAAATATCGTGTATGGCTCTTTGCAAACCACAACCCGAACATTTCAACCCTGTGAAGTGGTACAAAGGGCATTTTGGGAAAAACGACCACTCGCGGGGGTTGAGCTGCCAATAAAGAAATAAAAAACCTGCAAATGCGGGTAAAACAAAAATATAAAAAGCTCTTTTCAATTATAAATTGTAATTAGCCGCACTTAAAAAAGCTAACAACCCGAAAACATACAATACTGCAAATAAGATAACACTTACAACGGCTAAAACACCTGTGACAATCGTCCATTTCTTAGCGTTTTTGGAGGCTTTATCTGCGCCTTCAAAATCCCCGCGATTAAACTTAGACTCAACACTTGAAGCGTTAACAATCGCAGCTATTCCAAAAGGTAAACCTAAAATATTTGAACAACACAAAAAAGTAAGAATTGTGACAAGAAGAGATTGTAAAAGCCATGTTTTGGGTGGTTGTTGAATTTCCATTTTAAAAAAATTAGTGTTAATACTGTAATCGATGTCTAAAATATAAAATTTTCTTAAAATACGATTTTCAATCTTACAAAATAACATTATTTTTTATCAAGAATTGTTAATAACTTGAGCCAATTCAATCGATTAAAAGGTTTTGAAAAAATTGAATTTGTCTATATTTGTGGGTTGAAAAAAAACTTAAAAAAGTCAGATTAAACATGAGTGAAGAAACCCAGTCCCCGAAGGAAAACAACGAAAAAAAATATTCAGAAGACAGTATTCAGGCACTCGAAGGAATGGAGCATGTGCGGATGCGCCCCTCCATGTATATCGGGGATGTCGGTATGCGCGGTTTGCACCATTTGGTATATGAAGTAGTGGACAATTCCATCGATGAGGCAATGGGTGGATATTGTTCAAACATAGAAGTTACCGTCAATGAAGACAATTCTGTAACCGTGGTAGATGACGGGCGAGGCATCCCTGTAGGGATTCACAAGAAAGAAGGTGTCTCTGCCTTAGAAGTTGTAATGACCAAAATTGGAGCGGGTGGAAAATTTGACAAAGATTCTTATAAAGTTTCCGGCGGACTTCATGGCGTAGGTGTATCTTGCGTCAATGCCTTGTCAAAACACTTAAAAGCGACCATTTACAGAGAAGGAAAAATCTGGGAGCAGGAATATGAAAAGGGGAAAGCCATCTATCCTGTCAGATTAGTAGGCGATACTACAAAAACAGGAACCGAAGTTACTTTCACACCAGATGACACCATCTTTGAGCAAGTGACCGAATTCAGCTACGACACACTTGCCGGAAGAATGCGCGAATTGGCATATTTGAACAAAGGCATCCGCATCTCTTTGACTGACAAAAGAGAAAAGGACAAAGAGGGAAATTATGTAACCGAATTGTTTCACTCCAAAGAAGGATTGAAAGAATTCATCAAATTTTTGGACGGTAATCGTGAGCCTCTCATAGCCAACATCATCAGCCTTGAAACCGATAAAAACGATATTCCGGTAGAAGTAGCGATGGTTTATAACACCTCGTTTACCGAAAACCTTCACTCATACGTCAACAATATCAATACCCACGAAGGAGGAACACACTTGGCCGGTTTCCGGAGAGGTTTGACCACAACCTTAAAAAAATATGCCGAGACCTCAGGTATGCTCGACAAATTAAAATTTGAAATAGCCGGAGACGATTTTCGCGAAGGCTTGACCGCTGTGATTTCTGTAAAGGTTCAAGAGCCCCAATTTGAAGGACAGACCAAAACCAAATTGGGAAACCGGGAAGTAACTTCGGCTGTGAGCCAAGCGGTTTCTGAAATGCTCGAGATTTATTTGGAAGAAAATCCGGCAGATGCCAGAATAATCGTACAAAAAGTAATCTTGGCAGCAACGGCTCGGCATGCGGCTAGAAAAGCACGCGAACTCGTACAGCGCAAGACTGTGATGGGTGGTATGGGGCTTCCCGGAAAACTTTCCGACTGTTCTGAACAAGATCCTGTGAGGTGCGAAATTTTCCTTGTTGAAGGTGACTCGGCAGGCGGTACGGCCAAACAAGGCCGCGACAGAAATTTTCAGGCCATCCTTCCCCTGAGAGGTAAAATTTTGAATGTCGAAAAAGCCATGCAGCACAAGGTTTTAGACAACGAGGAAATCAAAAATATTTACACCGCTTTAGGTGTAACCATCGGAACAGAAGAAGATTCTAAAGCCCTCAACCTTCAAAAACTACGATACCACAAAGTAGTCATCATGTGTGATGCGGATGTGGACGGCAGCCACATTTCTACCTTGATATTGACTTTTTTCTTCCGTTACATGCGCGAACTTATCGAACAAGGACACGTATTTATCGCAACTCCTCCCCTCTATCTCATCAAAAAAGGCTCTAAAAAAACCTATGCTTGGAACGAGAAACAGCGCGAACAACTGATGCAAGAATACGGGCAAGGCGCTGCCATTCAACGGTATAAAGGTTTGGGAGAAATGAACGCCGAACAACTTTGGGACACCACCATGAATCCAAATTTCAGAACGCTGCGCAAAGTAAACATCGACAGTTTGTCTGAAGCAGATCGTGTGTTTTCGATGCTGATGGGTGACGAAGTACCCCCGCGAAGAGAATTTATTGAAAAAAATGCGGCTTATGCCAAAATTGATGCGTAACCTATAAAATTGTTTCATAAAAAAATCCCGA
>PFUR01000055.1 GCA_002790195.1 Flavobacteriales bacterium CG_4_9_14_3_um_filter_40_17 | reverse complement strand
AAACCATCTTAGTGGACATGCGAAACCACTACGAAAGCGAAATTGGGCATTTCAAAAACGCCATCACACCCGATGTTGATACATTCAGAGACTCGCTGAGTTTGATTGAAAATGATTTAAAAAATTTCAAAGAGGATAAAAATATCGTGATGTATTGTACCGGCGGTATCCGCTGTGAAAAAGCAAGTGCCTACTTCAAACACAAAGGTTTTAGGCATGTTTACCAATTGGAAGGCGGCATCATCAATTATGTAAATCAAGTAAAAGAAAAAGGACTTGAAAATAAATTTATCGGTAAAAATTTCGTTTTCGACGAACGCCGCGCCGAGTGCATTTCCGAAGATGTGATTGCACGTTGCCACCAATGCGGAAACCCTTGCGACACACACGTCAATTGTGTCAACGAAGCATGCAACTTGCTGTTTATCCAATGCGAAGCCTGCGCCGAAAAGATGAACCACTGTTGTTCTGTAGCCTGCATGCAAATAGCTTCTTTGCCTTATGAAGAGCAAAAACTATTGCGCAAAGGCAAAGCCAACAGCAACAAAATTTTTAAAAAAGGGCGGAGCGAGGTACTCCATTTTAAGTAATTGATCCAATCAATCTGCACGCTAGTATGAAAAAAAATATCTATAAATTACTCAAGCTCAATGCCCGCATTAAAAATCATCGCGTCAAATTTTTGGCTCTCTATTTTCTTCATCGTTTAGGCATGCGGTACCTATCTGTTAACCTCGACCCTGTGATGGCCTGCAATCTGCGTTGCAAAATGTGTTACTTTACCGATAAAAACTATCTAAAAAACCTCAAAGGTATCCTCAACACATCAGATTCTGAGCGAATGGCTCAGCTTGTTTTCAAAAGGGCACTTAAACTTCAAATAGGCTGTGGAACAGAACCCACTTTATATAAAAACTTACCTGAATTGGTGGCTTTAGGTAAAGCCCATGGTGTACCCTACATTTCGCTAACTACCAATGCCAATCTACTAACCGAATCAAGCATCAGGAAGTTGCTTGAAGCCGGCCTGAACGAACTTACCATTTCACTTCACGGAATCACTAAAGCTACTTATGAAAATTTTATGCAACAAGGAAAATTTGAAATTTTCCTTCAGGTTTTTGAAACATTAAAAAAACTAAAGAAAGAGTTCAACTTCAATGTCCGTATCAATTACACCTTCAATAAAGATAACTTTTTTGAATTAGAACAAATATTCGAAACCTTTAGTGGCGAAAGTTTTGATATACTTCAACTTCGACCCATTCGAAAACTGGGTGAAACATCCTATCAAAACTTCGACCTTTCTGAAATCATGCCCCATTATCATAAACTTATTCAAAAAATTAAAATCACCTGTAGAGAGAACAATGTTTTGCTTATGGCTCCACGTGTTATTGATGAACAAATGTCCGAAAAAACATCCGCCTCAGCCTTGATACACGATTACACTTTTTGCTATGCCTCGCCTGATTTTTTATTTAGAAAAGATTTTGACTGGAGAACAGAAGATTTCGAATCTTACACTAAGAGAATCGGTTGGGCAAAGACACTTTTTAGAAATATTTTTAAATCTTCCCGAGAAATTGTTTCAGTTTCTTACAAACTGAACTATGAGCTGACATTTTAAAAATTTTTTAATCTTACATATATTTAATACTTTTAACCTATAACAATAAAACCTATTTATGGCCTGCAGCAATTGTGGAACAGATACAAACGGAACGCCAAAAGGATGCAAAAACAACGGTACTTGCGGTACTTCAAGTTGCAACAAACTCACTACTTTCGACTGGCTTGCCAACATGAAACTTCCACAAGGACAGTCGTCTATGCCTTATGCGGAAGTCAGTTTCAAAAATGGAAGAAAAGAGTTCTTCCGAATCCCTGTCAACATAACCCTCCACATGGGCGACATCGTAGCCACCGAAGCCCAATCGGGCCACGACATCGGGACCGTAACCCTTACCGGTGAGTTGGTAGGCATACAGATGAAAAAGAAAAAAATAACAACGGAGAGCGCCGACATCAAGAAAATATACCGCGTCGCTTCTCAAAGAGACTTGGACGTTTGGCAACAAGCACGTAGCAAAGAAGAAGCCATTCAGGTCCGTGCGAGGGAGATAGCCATAGCCCTTCGCTTGGAAATGAAAATATCGGATGTGGAAGTGCAAGGCGATGGATCTAAAGTCATTTTCTATTATACTGCCGACACCCGTGTAGATTTCAGGCAACTCATCAAAGAATTTGCACGTGAATTTTCCATCCGAATCGAAATGAAACAAATCGGGCTTCGGCAAGAAGCCTCGAGGCTCGGCGGAATCGGCTCCTGCGGGCGCGAATTGTGCTGCAGCACATGGTTGACAGACTTTCGTTCGGTAAATACCACCGCAGCCAAATACCAACAACTTTCCCTCAATCCGCAAAAATTGGCCGGACAATGCGGCAAGCTAAAATGTTGCCTCAATTATGAGTTGGACGCATACTTAGATGCATTGCAAGATTTCCCAAAAATGGAAATAAAACTAAAAACTGAAAAAGGCGTCGCAGCCTGTCAGAAAATTGATATTTTTAAAGGAGTCCTTTGGTATGCTTATGAAGGAGAATGGATGAATTGGCACCTACTCACTACTGAGAAAGCGAATGAAATCATCAAGAAAAACAAAAACAATGAAACCGTGACAAGCCTTGAAGATTTTGTAGGCATTTTAGAAAAAGATGAAACCGTCGAATACGAAAACGTAGTTGGACAAGACAGCTTAACCCGATTTGACCAGCCCAAAAAGCATAAAAATAAGAACCGTAACAAAAATCGAAACAAAACCCCTCGAAATGCGCGTTAATGCTTTGATGATGATTGTTTTGATTGGCGTAATGGCCTCATGCGACCAAAAGATGATTTTGGATGATTACCGAAACGTGGGCGATTTTTGGCAAAAAGACAGTGCGGTGGTTTTTAATTTCTACCCGCCGGATACGCTGAAGCCATACAATCTTTTCATCAATCTTCGCAACAACAATGACTTCGGTTTCAGCAATATTTTTTTGATAACCGAGTTGTATTTTCCAAACGGATTGATCCAAACTGACACCCTTCAATACATGATGACAAACCCCAAAGGTGAATGGTTGGGAAACGGATTCACTGATTTGAAAGAAAATAAACTTTGGTATAAAGAAAATATGCGGTTTCCAAGTTTGGAAAACTATCAAATTCATATCAAACAAGCCGTTCGAAAAACTGGTGACGTTGAAGGAATTAAAGAACTCAAGGGTATCACACAAGTTGGGTTTAGAATTGAAAAAACAAATTAATTTTTAAGCAATTAAAAATGAGCATTAAAAAAAAAGCTACTGCTTCAAAACCGTACAAATTTACCAAATGGTTTTTTGGACTTTTCTTTGCCGGATTGGGCTTTGTTATATTTCTTTTTCTTTTGGCCTCCTGGGGGGCATTTGGTTCTCTCCCCACTTTTGAATTACTCGAAAACCCCAACACGAATCTGGCTACAGAAATTATTTCTTCGGATGAAAAAACTTTGGGAAAATTTTATTTTAACGACAACCGCACACCCGTTTTCTTTGAAGATTTACCTCCACACTTGGTCAACGCACTGGTCGCAACTGAAGATATTCGATTCTATGAACACGCCGGCATTGATTTTAAAGGGACTTTGCGTGCCCTGCTTTTTTTGGGGACAAGAGGCGGTGCGAGCACCATCACCCAACAATTAGCCAAACAATTGTTTACAGAAAAGGTTTCACAAAACATCATGGCGCGTGGCTTGCAAAAAATTAAAGAATGGATTATCGCCATTCGTTTAGAAAAACAATACACCAAAGAAGAAATCATCACGATGTATTTTAATATATATGATTTCAATTACAATGCCGATGGGATTCGCTCAGCCGCACGTATCTATTTTAACAAAGAACCCAAAGATTTGTCTATCAATGAATCTGCAGTTTTGGTCGGTATGTTTAAAAACTCATCTCTCTACAATCCAAAACTAAGATCCGAACTGGTCAAAAACAGGCGAAACACAGTTTTAGACCAAATGTTTCGGTATGACTTTATATCAAAACAACAAAGGGATTCACTCCGAAAACTTTCACTTACTATCAATTTCACTCCGGAAACACACAGTCAAGGCTCAGCTACTTATTTTAGAGAGTATCTCAGAGATTTTATGCAAAAATGGATAAATACACATCCCAAAATAAACGCTGATGGAAGTAAATCCAAATACAATCTCTACCAAGACGGTCTAAAAATATATACCACCATCGATTTGCGCATTCAAAAAAATGCAGAAAACGCAGTCAACGAACATCTTGCCCATCTACAAAAAGAATTTTTCAGGCAAAATGAAGGCAATAAAACTGCACCATTCAGAGACATCAGCAAAGAAGAAACCCAAAGAATCCTCAACCAATCAATGAAACGATCAGAAAGATGGCGAGTTCTTAAAAACATGGGGCAAACGGAAAAGGAAATAAAAGAATCATTTTACAAGAAAACAGCAATGACCATTTTCACTTGGAGTGGAGAGAAAGATACTTTGATGCGCCCCATCGACTCAATAGTCTATTACAAACATTTCCTCCAAGCCGGCCTCATGTCGATGGAACCCCAAACCGGCCATGTCAAAGCTTGGGTTGGAGGCATCAACTACAAGCATTTTCAATACGACCACGTGTTGCAAGGAAAACGACAAGTTGGTTCAACCTTCAAGCCCTTTGTCTATACAGCCGCCATCGATCAACTTCACCTATCCCCTTGCGATGAATTCCCGGACGTTCAACACTGTATCGAGAAAGAAAAATACGGGAATCCAGAAGCTTGGTGCCCAAAAAACTCGGACGGAAAATACACCGGCCAAATGCTCACGTTAAAAAGTGCCCTAGCCAATTCTGTCAACAGCATCACCACACGGCTGATGGACAAAATCGGTCCTCGTCCTGTTATCAATTTGGCTCACAACCTCGGCATGGCTTCAGATATCCCGGAAGTCCCATCTATCGCACTCGGAACAGTCGATTTAAGCGTGTACGAAATGGTTGGCGCTTACGGGGCTTTTGTCAACCAAGGAATTTACATCACCCCAACCATGATTACCCGGATTGAAGATAAATACGGAACTGTTTTGGACGAATTTGTACCCGAAACCAAAGACGTTTTGAGCGAGGAAGTAGCGGCAACCGTTGTGAGCTTGCTGGAAGGGGTGACCCAACACGGCTCCGGGCAGAGACTTAGAGGCACTTGGGCACTCGGCAGAATCGATTACCAACGTGCAGTAACCGGGTATCCTTTCGATTTTAAAAACCCGATTGCAGGAAAAACAGGAACTACACAAAATCAAAGCGACGGCTGGTTTATGGGAATGGTACCTAACTTAGTTACGGGTGTTTGGGTAGGCGCAGAAGATCGCGCTGCACATTTTTCATCCATTACGTATGGCCAAGGTGCAACAATGGCTTTGCCCATTTGGGGAATTTTCATGCGCGCAAATTATGCCGACAAAACAATTAATGTCTCGCAAGGTGATTTTGAGAAACCACAAAATATGTCTATCAAAATCAATTGTGAAGAAAGTATTCTGCCCAATCCCAAAGAAGAATTTGATTGGTAATCCATCTTTTTACATATATAAATCCGATTAAAATCCAATGATTTCTTCAGGAAAAATAGAATTGATGGCTCCGGCAGGAAATTTTGAATCCTTGCAAGCTGCTTTAGACAATGGCGCAGACTCGGTTTACTTTGGGGTCGAACAACTCAACATGCGGGCACGCTCTTCCATTAATTTCACCTTAAAGGATTTACCCGAAATAGCCAAGCGGTGCAAAACCAAAAACGTCCGGGCTTATCTGACACTAAACACCATTATCTACGACCATGATTTGTCTGTCGTAAAAACCCTCTTATCCAAAGCCAAAGCAAACAACATCAGTGCAGTCATCGCATCTGACCAAGCCGTGATTTCGACCGCACGTAGCTTGGAGATAGCAGTACATATCTCCACACAACTGAATGTTACCAATATAGAAACGGTGAAGTTTTACAGCTTGTTTGCCGACACCATTGTTCTTTCTCGTGAATTGAGTTTGCGACAAGTGAAAAAAATCACAGAACAAATTGAAAAAGAACAAGTCAAAGGTCCAAATGGAAATCTGGTAGAAATTGAAATTTTTGGTCACGGTGCTTTGTGCATGGCTGTTTCGGGTAAATGTTACCTGAGCCTGCATTCGCATAATTCTTCTGCAAACCGGGGTGCATGCAAACAAAATTGCCGAAAAAAATATACCGTCATCGATCAAGAAAGTGGTTTTGAAATCGAAATAGACAACGAATACATGATGTCGCCCAAAGACTTGTGTACGCTTGATTTTCTCGACCAAGTGATTGATTCCGGCATCAAAATTTTAAAACTCGAAGGCCGTGGCCGCGCACCTGAATACGTAGCAACCGTCACCAAAACCTATCGCAATGCCATCGATGCGTATTACGAAGGCACTCTTACCAAAGAAAAAATCAGTGCCTGGATGAATGATTTGTCCACCGTTTACAATCGGGGCTTTTGGGCAGGCTACTACCTTGGGCATAAATTGGGAGAATGGAGTGAAAATCAGGGTTCTAATGCGATTCAAAAGAAAGTTTACATCGGCAAAGGCCTACATTATTTCCCAAAATCGGAGGTGGCAGAATTCAAAATTGAAGCCTACGATCTGTCAAAAGGGGATAAAATTCTTATCACAGGCCCCAACACAGGCGCACAAGAATTGGTTGTTGACGAAATGTTTGTCAACGACATCCAAGCTGAAAAAGCCTCTAAAGGAGATAGTTGTACTTTCAAAACACCTTTCCGCATACGCCTCTCTGACAAACTTTATAAAATGGTAGCGAGTTAATTCGATTTTTCAAAAATTTTATACATGTTTTATCAAAAAATATATTTATCATGATAACGGCCACTCTATCGAATTTCAGGAAAGACATCAGGTCATATTTAAAAATAATAACGGAAAACTTTGAGACCTTGATTATCAACAGAGGGAAAAACAGTGGTGTGGTTATCATCTCGTTGGATGAGTACAATTCACTGATGGCAACCCGGCACGAGCTCTCTTCAGCTTCAAATGAAAAAAGATTGGATTCGGCCATTGAAAAACTGAAAAACAAACGAACGTTTGAAAAAACACTTTTGGAAGAATGAAGTATGTTTTTGTCGATAAATCTTGGGAAGATTATTTGTATTGGCAAAAAACTGATAGAAAAATACTTCTAAAAATCAATGATTTACTTAAAGACATTTCCCGTACGCCATTCGTTGGAATTGGCAAACCCGAACCTTTAAGATTCAAATATAGAGGTTATTGGTTCAGAAGAATTGACCATGAGCACCGACTGATTTATCAAGTTTGAGAAGACAAAATTTTAATTGCAAAGTGTCGGTTTTATTATGATTAGCCTATTTTAAAATTCATTTCCAACCAATGGTCATCATCACCCTTCAAAGAGAAAAATGCATCGGTTGCAACTATTGCGTCGAATTGGATCCGGCGCATTACCGGATGTCTAAAAAAGACGGTAAATCCGTCCTCTTGAAATCGGTTAACAACAAAGGTTTCCACACCCTCAAATCGGCTAATCACAACATTTTGGAAAAATCCGAATTGGCTGCCAAAGCTTGTCCGGTGAAAATCATTTCGGTCAAGGAAATTTGAATATAGGAGTAGAATAGTTGTAATTTTCAACGTAAAATACTGAGCCATTAAGCGTGCCTCTACAAAAATAACCATTGAAACTATGGTTAAAATCCCTTCTAACTTCCTGTCGTTTATTAAATATTCCGTAAATTTAAACCAAAGTTTAGCCCGATGATTAACAAGACAGTAAACAACGTTCAAGAAGCACTAAAAGGAATAAAAGACGGAAGTACCCTCATGTTGGGTGGTTTTGGATTATGCGGCATTCCTGAAAATTCCATCGCAGAATTGGTTAGGCTCGGTGTAAAAAACCTTAGCTGTATCTCCAACAATGCCGGTGTGGACGATTTTGGTTTGGGGTTGCTTTTGCAAAAAAAGCAAATCAAAAAAATGACTTCCTCTTATGTCGGTGAAAACGATGAATTCGAACGGCAGATGCTCAGTGGTGAACTCGAAGTAGAATTAATCCCGCAAGGCACTTTGGCTGAGCGTTGTCGGGCGGCACAGGCCGGTATTCCCGCATTCTACACACCTGCCGGATACGGAACCGAAGTAGCAATCGGCAAAGAAACCAAAGATTTTGACGGAAAAATGCACTTGCTCGAATATGCTTTCCATTCCGATTTCTCAATTGTCAAAGCATGGAAAGGCGATGAAGCCGGAAACTTGATTTTTAAAGGGACTGCTAGAAATTTCAACCCCTTGATGTGCGGTGCTTCAACCATTACCATTGCAGAGGTAGAAGAACTCATGCCGGCAGGAAGTTTGGATCCCAATCAAATTCACATCCCCGGAATATTTGTACAGCGGATTTTTCAAGGAAAAAATTATGAAAAGAGGATTGAGCAAAGGACGGTTCGGGGGAAATCAATTTGAAGATTTGAAAATGAGAAATGATAAAGACAATTTGATATTAAAAATGACATTTGAATTTGTTCTGAAAATCATCTCATTATCAGAGGAAGTCCGGCAAAATAACCGTTTGGAGATGGCATCTCAAATTTTCAGATGTGGAACTTCCATCGGGACAAATATAAGAGAAGCTCAAAATGCTGAAAGCAAACCTGATTTCATTCATAAATTTAAAATTTCAGCAAAAGAAGCAGACGAGCTTTATTATTGGCTTCAACTTTGCAAAAAATCAGAATTTTATCCAACACCGGACGAAACCCTATTCGAAGAACTAAACTCAATCATTTTGATTACCTCAAAAATTATTTTCTCAAGTAAGAAAAACTAATCTTCAAATCTTCTCATTTTCAAATTTACAAATTAAAAACTCATGTTAGACAAACACGATATCGCTAAAAGAATAGCCAAAGAAGTGAAAGACGGCTATTATGTCAATTTGGGAATCGGCATCCCGACTTTGGTAGCCAACTATGTCCAAGAGGAAATTTCGATTGAATTTCAAAGTGAAAATGGCGTTCTCGGCATGGGGCCGTTTCCGTTTGAAGGCGAAGAAGACCCCGATTTGATCAATGCCGGAAAACAAACCATCACGACACTGCCCGGAGCCTCCTTTTTCGACTCCAGTCTAAGTTTTGCAATGATACGTGGCAAACACGTCGATTTGACGATTTTAGGCGCGATGGAAGTTGCCGAAAACGGTGACATCGCCAATTGGAAAATTCCCGGGCGGATGGTCAAAGGCATGGGTGGTGCGATGGATTTGGTAGCTTCTGCGGAAAACATCATCGTCGCCATGATGCACACCAACAAAGCGGGCGAATCAAAATTACTGAAACGTTGTACACTTCCACTTACGGGCGTGGGTTGCGTCAAAAAAATAGTGACGGAATTGGCTGTGATAGAAGTCACCCCTGACGGTTTCTGGCTAATCGAACGCGCGCCCGGCGTTTCGGTAGAGACGATTCAAAAAGCAACAGAAGGCAAATTAATTGTAGAAGGTGAAGTGCCGGAGATGGTGATTTAAAATATTCAGATCTCTCCCATTTTCGCGATGAGCGTGTTGGCATCAAACTCGCCCGATTGCCGCCACTTCATTTCACCATCTTTGTAAATTATCAGCGTAGGCAAGGTTTTGATGCGAAGTGCTTCAGCCAATTGCGGATTTTTGTCAATATCTATTTTAATAATCTTGCCGCGATCGCCAATAGCTGCCGCTACATCCCTCAAAACAGGATGCATCCCGCTCGAAGGTTCGTTCCATTCGGTATAGAAACTGAACAAAACCGGAACATCTACATCCAAAAGCTCGCCAAATTTTGACATAAAGAAGCTATTTTAAGTTAAAAGTATAGCAAAGGAAAGAACTGTACAAATTTTCACTCGAAAAACATCAACAACTGAATAATATTTTACATAAAAGTCTTCACTTAAACAGCTAAATCGCTCTCTTTTTTCTTCCTTTTTAAAGTAATCATGGTTATCTCAGGCCAGATACCAACCCGTCCGGAATAAGCGTGAAAACCAAACCCACGGTTGACATTGATGTATTTTTGGTGGTGTTCATAAATACCCGCCCATTGTTTGTAAACATACTGAACCGGGCTCCATTTGATAATCCCCGGTATTTCTATGCCAAACTGCATGCCGTGCGTGTGCCCGCTCAAAGTTAGGTGGAAGTTCTTCGGATGATCTTTGACTTCATATTCCCAGTGCGAAGGATCATGGCTGAGCAAAATCTTAAAGTCTTCTACCGATAACCCTTCCGAAGCCCGATTGAGATCGCCCGCTTTTTTGAAGTTATTTCCCCAATTTTCAACTCCCACCAAAGCAATTTTTTGATTGTCTTTTTTTAACCAAACATGTTCATTCAACAACAACGCGTGCCCAATTTGGCCGTAAAGTGCTTTGATGGCTTTGAAATTATTTTCTTTGTGCTGCTCGGAAGGCCAAGAGACGTACTCACCATAATCGTGGTTTCCCAAGACTGCATATTTTCCAAATTCCGGTTTTTTGAGGGTGTTGAATAACGAAATCCACGGATGCATTTCTTCGGCTTTGGTGTTGACAATATCGCCTGTAAACACCATCATATCTGCATCAATGCTGTCTATCATTTGTACGCCGTAGGCTATTTTATCGGGATTGTCAAAGCTTCCACTGTGTAAATCGGATATTTGTTTGATAACAAAACCATCAAACGCATCCGGTAAATCATCAAAATAAAGCGTGTGTTGAATGATCCTAAAATCATATTTTCCTTTGACCATTCCATAAATAATTGCTAAAAAAGGAAGTGCTGCCACACCCAATGCCAACCGGCTCAAAAATTGTCTTCTGGCAACCAAAAACCTTGTTCTCTCGGTTGCATCTTCAAAAATAAATTTTTTAAAAACACTTTCCCCTAAACGAAAGATATCTTCCCCAAACAGAGCGATTGTCAAAACCAATTTTGGAATGAGAAAGGTAAGGAACAACCCAAACGCGTAGAGTGTTTTGGTGGTCTGCCCCAGGCTTCGGTCGAAGGTGAAAATGGTATAGAAAAAATAACCCAAAACAGCGAAGGAAGCTAAAACATACGCGATAAGTACCCATTTGTTTTTAGTAGCTGTTTTAAAAGCTTGAAAAGCATAAAGCTCAATCAAAAGCATCACCCCAATCAATAATAACCAGCGCATCAAATTGATATTTTAGTAAACGGTTGACAATATGTTAGGTATAGGACTGCGGGCGAATCACCATTCAAGGCACGCAAAAAGTTGATGATATCTACAAACCTTCGAATACCGCTAAAACCCATATTGGCTTTCCAATGTGTTTTGAATATGTGCCTTTTAATTCCGGTCATCGATTCCTTTAACTGTCATTAATAAAAAATCGAGACTTTTTGAATAGTCCAAATACTCATATTCAAGCCTAATCTTTATGATATTTGAATAATAATCCGCAAGTTTTTTGAAATAGTTTTTTTCCAGCTGAACAGAAGCCGCTTTTTCCCCAATCTTTTCAATCAAAAACCATTTTTCAATCAATCGTGCAGTACGTCCGTTTCCATCTTGAAACGGATGAATCTTTACAAAAACTAAATGTAATAATGATGCATAATAAAAAATCTCAAGTGGATTTAAATCAGCCAGTTGTAACAAGACAATATCGCAAAATAATTTATCAAGTTCAGGCTTTACTTTCTCCGGGCTTGCGGCTACATACTCTATTTGATCTTCACTATTAATTAGAAACATTGGATTGTCTCGAATTAATCCTTGTTGGCTTTTAGGTAAAATATTTTTACTCAAGATTGAGTGTGTGTTTTTGACATTTTCTAGTGTCAAGCTATTTTTTTTAATAAAATCGTAAGCCGAATACAAATCATCAGCTTTTCGGGTATAATTTGGTTTGAATTTAACTTTCAAGAACTTATGTTTGAAGTATCTGTCAAAATCAATATCTTCTCCCTCTATCTTTGATGAATAGACCGATGAAACTGATTTATAAAACTGAAAATAATCAACCGCCACTTCAATCTTTTTGATTTTATCAATTTTATTTAAAGGTGATTCTTTTACAGTTTTAGTGTAATCATCGAGTAGTTTATCTGTTAGAATTTTAAAATTCATCTATAATTTAATCATTTCCTCAAAGATAATCTTTTTAGTTGCTGTTTTAATATCAAATGAAAAACATTGAATCTTGAAGCCCGAGACAATACCCACAACGCAAATATAACGGCTGTCCGCTGAAAATCTTTCGTGTTTTAGAAAGAATTAATACTGTTCGCATATTTAATTTTCTATCCTAAAAAATTGTAACATAGAACGATTGTGGATGCATTTGATTAGTTTTGTTTTGTATAATCCTTTAAATCGATTACATGAAATGAGCCATAACAATTAAGTTGATACCTCTCGATGTTTCGGGACGAAAATGTTGATTGGCGAATTCCATCTGACCGTTAAAAAGAAATAAATATCAACAGATGAAATTATTTCTGGCAGGAATACTGTTTCTGGCTCTGCAAAACGTATCAGCTCAAGAGGTTACTATTGAAACGCCGATTTTGGTTCAAAACCACTACTATCCTAAACCGGGCATGCAAGCTGAAGTGTTGGCTTTGAGGTTGCACGCATCCGAGGTTAGAAAAAATCTAAACTTGGTAGTGGGCCGTGTCCTCGAACGGATTAATCCGGAAGATGGAAAACCCTATGTTATTTGGGAGGCTGAATATCCTTCTTTAGAAGCGAGAGAAGCAGACACTTCAGCTCTCGATAAATCCGAAGAATTTAAAGAAATACAACATGCAATGGGGAAGTTGATAGATAAATTTGAGCGATCGGTTTGGAAAATTCACAATTGAATTTATTTTTTTTGCGCGCTTTTTGGGATTTACAAATACAAAAAGCCCACGGTTTTTGTCGTGGGCTGTGATAATTGTAATATTTCAATTGAATCTAAATCGTCGAAGGTTCAAAACAAATAATATCAAAAAAAATCAGATTTTCCTAATCTTTTTGCTTATGAAAAAGCATTAAGGGCGTTTGCGAAAATATGAAACACAAACTCTTTTATTTTATCCCAATTCCTAAAAATTATATGGAAAAGTAGGAACCATGCTATGATTCTGTATTTGAAACCGATATTCTTTAAGTTTAACTTGTTTAGTCGTTCCATTTTTTTAAATTTTAGAATCCTTCCGGTAAAAGTGTTTTTGTCGGAAGGAAAGATAAATTATTTATTGTAATGTAAATAATAATCCATCATAGCATCAACTGAATTTGCAAAGCCATTATAGCTCGTTAAAGAATGTCCTATTAACCAACCGAGATCCCAAGCTAATGTACCTCCGTTAATAGAAATAATTTGTTTTTCGTTTAATTCTTCCGCATTATATATAACATTAATTGATTTAAAGTTAAAAATTATTTAAAAGCAGATGCAAAACCATCCTTAAAATCGTCCCAATTATTCACTACTTCTACTACAATTGCACCCACAGCAGCAATAAGTATATCATCCCATCCTAATAATCCTCCTTCAACCCCTCTCACCTCCCGAGCATCCAACTCGGTGAGTTGTAAACTTTCTAAATTTTTCATAAAGTTAAAAATTAGAAAATTTGTTGCAACAAGATACAATCTTGCGGTAGCTAAGCTTATAAAACATGAAATATTTCAATTAATAAGAACCCTATCAAATTATAAATTGAGTGTAATAAAATGGTTAAACCTGTTGACCCTAAAAATCCCTTTTTCTCTTTTACCACTAAATAAAATACATTCAACCCAATAGCACCAAAATAAGTCATGATTAGATATGCAATACTGTAAGTGTGTATTGAAGCAAAAACAATACTGGCCAAAATAACAATCAAATATTTGTTTTTTATAAAAAGGCTTAGTACTTCTACAGGGAAAACGTTGAAAAACATTGTTTCAATGATAGGAGCAAAAATGACTGCTAAAAAAAATATGTGTACTAGCGATTTATACTTCACCGGGTCTTCACCAAAATCTACATCAAAAAAATTCGGAATGAATGCTATAATTATCTGAATAAACAAGATAAATAGAAATAGAATAAATGTTTTTGTTTTTAATAAATATTCAAACATTATTTATTTATTTTTATAAAAATCAAATAATATAAGAACGCATAGA
>PFUR01000083.1 GCA_002790195.1 Flavobacteriales bacterium CG_4_9_14_3_um_filter_40_17 | reverse complement strand
TTGGCAAAATTGGCGGTTCAGTGCTTCGTATGACAGTTTTACGTAAATTTGAGCATTGGTTCTTCGTATGAAGTTCAGTGGTAAAAATCCCTGCCTGCGTATAGCCGAGAACCGTTGGCTATAAAAAGATGAAGAAAATCAAAAAGATTTCATCAAAAATAGGAGATAGTGTTTGTTTCTTATACCGATTGATTGCCATCCCGGTTTGGCTCTTCCTCAACCGGCGGAATTCGTTCCTCCCAAACCCCGTAAATAGCAGGCGATACGCGTTTGACTACTTCAAACAATCTGCTTTCTTGAACAATTCTTGGCCTGTCGAAGGAGGTTTTACCCATCAAAATTTCAAAAAGATTGATTAAAACACTCAAAATCAACATCCATTTCAGTCCACCAAAAAAAGCACCCAACAATTTGTTGAAAATTCCCAAAGCAACTGCTTCAGCTATTTTGGTAAGTGCTTTCCCCAATAGGTTGACGGTAAACGCAATAAAAATAAAAGTCAAAAAAAACGAAATTAGCTTGAGATGTTCAAAACTCCAATTAAACTGACTCTTAAGATACTCTGCAACAAAGTCTGAAAACGTATAAGCACCGTAAAGTCCCAAAAGTAAGGCCAACAAAGAGGCAACTTCAACGATAAAACCTTTCATAAAACCTCGAACCAAGCCCACTGCCAAGATGACCCCAATGGTCAAATCGATATAATTCATTCGATAAAGTTTACACAAATATAGTGTAAACAGGCAAAGCACCTTATCTTTGAAATAAAAAACATGAAGCAAGAGTTGACGCGCAAACAACAATGGGAGGACATCGTCCGCAAACTATCCAGCCAATTCGCAGGAGGAGAAACCCTCGATTTGGATGCCATCATTTTTTTAATCGGTGTACAAGAGTTAGGGCAAATTCACCGCGAATTCAAAAAAGACGAGAAAATAAACCTGATGCATATTGCCATCTGCCGGTTGCTGGAACCTTACGGCTACTATGCGTTTGACTACATAGATGAACAGGGCTGGCCACATTACAAAGTGAAAGATGAATTGCCCCCGCTCAAAGCTGGCGAACAAACCGTCTTGATGAAAGAAGCGATTATTCAATATTTTAGCTAAAATTGCATTTTTTGCTTATTCTTTTTTTAATCAAAAAACAAAATCTATCAACGGGGCATTCAGATAAACAAAAATTTATATCTTTGCAGGCTCAAAACCGGACTTTCGATGAAGCCGCTTAAAGAATATGATATCAGTTTTGTGGGGCTTAAAATAGGTAATCACAATTTTGACTATCAAGTAGATGAAAAGATCTTTGAAAATTATCAATATGACGAATTCAACAACGTCAAGGCTGATGTTACGCTTTTGCTCAAAAAAAACGCAAACAGCTTAGAACTAGATTTTCAAGCAAAAGGCACTGTGAATGTTCTATGCGACTTGAGTTGCGAACCCTACGACCAATCTTTTGAAGGAAAATTCCATTTGATTGTTCAGTTTGGCGAAACATTTAACGACGAACACGATGAAATTCTCATATTACCACATGGCGAACACACCATCAATGTAGCTCAATACATTTATGAAACAATAGTGCTTTCGGTTCCTGCAAAAAGAATCCACCCAGGTATAGCTGACGGCACCTTGCAATCCGATTTGTTAGATCGCATCAGAGAATTAAATCCGGAATATCAAACCAAAAAAACAAATGAAATCGATCCCCGATGGGACAAATTAAAAAAAATTTATAACAACAAATAACGATAAAAATGGCACATCCTAAGAGAAGACAATCCTCAACCCGTAGAGACAAACGCAGAACACATTACAAAGCAAGCACTCCGCAAATTGCTACCTGCTCAACCACCGGTGAAGCACATATATACCACAGGGCGCACTGGCATGAAGGCAAACTTTACTACAAGGGGCAAGTTGTTATTGACAAGACCGAAGCAATAGCGTAGTTTGACAAAATTATCACCACAGACTCTCACCTTGTGAGAGTTTTTTTATGGTTTAAATGTTAAATGATTATTATTTTGGGTCAAACTTCAATAATATTGTTACTTTCATTAGTTATTTAATTGAACGAATCCCGTGTTTATGAATAAGGTACGAGCAGCAATTACAGCAGTCGGTTCTTATGTTCCTGATTTTGTCTTGTCTAACCAAGTTTTAGAGACCATGGTTGACACCAATGACGAATGGATTACGTCCAGAACAGGCATCAAAGAACGAAGAATACTCAAAGAGCCCGGAGCAGGAACTTCGTTTATGGCTATCAAGGCAGCTAAAGACCTGCTTAATAAGCGAAAATTAGACCCAGCCGAAATCGACATAGTCATACTTGCAACTGCCACTCCCGATTTACAAGTAGCTGCCACAGCAGTTTATGTCGCTACTCAAATTGGAGCTGTCAACGCTTTCGCCTATGATTTACAAGCAGCCTGTTCGGGATTTTTATTCGGCATGTCCACAGCCTCCGCTTACATCACTTCCGGACGCTACAAAAAAATCTTGTTAATCGGAGCCGACAAAATGTCTTCCATCATCGACTATACAGACCGCACCACCTGCATCATTTTTGGAGACGGAGCCGGAGCCGTACTTTTTGAAGCCAATGAAGAAGGAAACGGATTGATTGATGAACACTTGAGAAGCGATGGACAAGGTAGGGAATATCTCAAAATTGCTGCCGGCGGATCAACTAAGCCCGCAACGATTGAAACCGTCCAAAACAAAGAACACTTCGTATATCAAGATGGCAAAACAGTCTTTAAATTTGCTGTAACCAATATGTCAGATGTTTGTGTGAAAATCATGACTAAAAACAATCTTACCTCTGCGGATGTTAATTTTTTAGTACCCCATCAAGCCAATAAGAGAATAGTAGATGCCACCGCAAGCCGAATGGAAATTGAGGAGTCGAAGGTTTTGATGAACATAGAGCGATACGGCAACACGACCTCGGCAACACTTCCACTTTTGCTAAGTGATTTCGAACATAAATTTAAAAAAGGAGATAACCTTATCTTCGCTGCCTTTGGTGGTGGATTCACCTGGGGGTCAATCTATCTTAAATGGGCTTACAATTCCTAAATAACCACAAACTTACTATCATGGACTTAAAAGAAATTCAAAACCTAATCAAATTTGTTGCAAGATCCGGAGCCAGTGAAGTAAAACTCGAAATGGACGATTTTAAAATTACCATCCGGACGGGTTCTGCTTCCGAAGATTACAGGCCTGCCGAAAGCAACGTCTCTTACAACATTCCGCAGCAAAACGTTTCGCAGCAACCTCAAAACACACCTTCTGTATCTCAACAAACAGAGCCTGCACCGGTCAAAGCCGCTGAAACAGATAATAAACACGTCATCATCAAGTCCCCGATTATCGGAACCCTCTACCGCAAACCCAGCCCGGACAAACCTAACTTTATAGAAGTCGGTAGCCATATCCAAAAAGGCGATGTGCTTTGTATCATCGAAGCCATGAAACTCTTCAACGAAATAGAATCTGAAATCTCAGGAACCATCGTGAAAATCCTAGTTGATGATTCTTCACCGGTCGAATTTGATCAGCCGTTATTTATCGTCGATCCTGCATAGTCATGCTTTGAAGTAATTCAAATTTAGGACAAAACAAACCAACACCCGACCAAATGTTTAAGAAAATATTAATCGCAAACAGAGGAGAAATTGCCCTCAGAGTCATCCGGACTTGTAGAGAAATGGGCATCAAGACAGTTGCTGTCTATTCTACTGCCGATTCCGAAAGCCTGCACGTCCGGTTTGCTGACGAAGCTGTGTGCATCGGTCCTCCAGCCAGCAAAGATTCTTATCTAAAAATATCTAATATCATCGCCGCTGCCGAAATAACCAATGCCGATGCCATTCATCCTGGCTACGGTTTTCTTTCCGAAAATTCTCGTTTTTCAAAAATTTGCAAAGAACACGGTATCAAATTTATCGGGGCTTCCTGCGAAATGATTGAAAAAATGGGAGACAAAGCCACGGCAAAATCAACCATGAAAGCTGCCGGTGTACCCACCATTCCGGGATCGGAAGGCTTGTTGTCTTCTTTTGAAGATGCAGAAAAAACAGCCAAGAAAATAGGTTATCCGGTCATGCTCAAAGCTACAGCCGGCGGTGGAGGCAAGGGGATGCGAGCCGTTTGGAAACCCGAAGAACTTCACAAAGCTTGGGAAGGTGCTCGTCAAGAATCTGCCGCTTCCTTCGGGAACGATGGCATGTACATGGAAAAACTGATAGAAGAACCTCGGCATATCGAAATACAAATCGTGGGTGACAGCCGCGGTAAAGCCTGTCATCTCTCTGAAAGAGATTGCTCTATCCAACGGCGCCATCAAAAGTTGACCGAAGAGACACCTTCGCCTTTCATGACCGATAAACTTCGCCAAAAAATGGGTGCAGCAGCCGTAAAAGCAGCTGAATCTATCAAATATGAGGGAGCCGGGACTATCGAGTTTTTGGTGGACAAACACCGTAATTTTTATTTCATGGAAATGAATACCCGTATTCAAGTTGAACACCCAATTACCGAACAGGTAATAGATTACGATTTGATACGCGAACAAATATTGGTTGCAGCAGGTGTACCGATTTCGGGCAAAAATTACCTGCCCAAACTCCATGCCATTGAATGCCGAATCAATGCCGAAGATCCCTACAACGATTTTCGCCCGAGCCCAGGCAGAATCAACACGCTACATGCACCGGGTGGACACGGCGTAAGGCTTGACACGCACGTCTATTCCGGCTATGTGATTCCGCCTAACTACGACTCGATGATTGCCAAACTCATCACCACGGCTCAATCGCGAGAAGAAGCCATCGCCAAAATGAAACGGGCTTTGGATGAATTTGTCATCGAAGGAGTCAAAACCACTATCCCGTTCCACCGCCAATTGATGGATCATCCAGATTATGTTGCCGGAAACTATACAACCAAGTTCATGGAAAGCTTCAAAATGCAACCTTTGGTTGAAGAATAAACAAAGACCCGTATTCGAGCGGGTTTTTTTGTACTTTTATACAAATTCTATCCGTATGAAACCCAACTCCAGACGTGTTTTTCTAAGAAATACTTCCATCAGTTCCTTGGTTTTATTGGCAAACCCACTTAAAAGTTGCTCTTCCAAAATTGAAAATAAAATTGTTTCAGAGACGTACAAGCCTTTGATTCTTTCCACTTGGGCGCATGGCATACCCGCCAACGACAAGGCTTGGGATGTACTCAGCAAAACGGATAACATACTCGATGCCGTCGAACAAGGAGTCCGTGTGACCGAATCAGATCCAGACAATTTATCGGTAGGTCTGCAAGGCCTTCCGGATCGGGACGGAATCGTCACCTTAGATGCTTCCATCATGATAGGCGACGGCTCTTGTGGTTCTGTTTCTTTTGTGCGGCAAATCAAACACCCCATCAGTTTGGCGCGGCAAGTAATGGAAAAAACACCTCATGTGATGTTGAGTGGCGAAGGTGCCCGACTGTTTGCTATTGCACAAGGGTTCCCTTTGGAAGAAGAAAAACTAAGCCCGAAGGCTGAAAAAGCCTACCGGGAATGGCTCGTTCAATCGGCATACAAACCCATCATCAACATCGAAAACCACGACACCATCGGTATGATTGGCATCGGTAAAGACGGAAAATTAGCCGGAGCTTGTACCACCAGCGGTTTGGCCTATAAAATGCACGGCAGAGTTGGCGATAGCCCAATTATCGGAGCGGGCTTGTATGTGGACGATGAAGTAGGAGCTGCCACCGCAACCGGATTGGGTGAGAGTGTCATCCGAATTTGTGGAAGTTTCCTGGTTGTCGAATTGATGCGGCAAGGAAGAAGTCCGCAGGAAGCTTGTGAAGAGGCCGTTCGCAGATTGACTGTTAAAAATGCAAGTCAGATTGCCGATATGCAAGTCGGGTTTTTGGCCATCAACAAAGAAGGTGAATTTGGTGCCTATGCCGTTCATCCCGGATTTAACTTTGCTATGCACCATTCCGAAGCAAAAGTTTTGAAAGATGCCAAAAGTAAATTCTCTGACAATGGCTAAAATTCTGCTCGAAGCCCCCATTTTTAACATCGAATCGGCTCTACAGGCTGAAGCTTTTGGAATTGACAGAATCGAGCTTTGTGCAGATTTTTCGGAAGGTGGCACCACGCCGAGCACAGGCATATTTAGCCAGCTGAAAAAAAAACTTTCCATCCCGATTTTTGTGATGATACGCCCGAGAGGTGGTGATTTTGTCTATTCTGAATTGGAAACCGAAGCCATGGTTTCCGATTTGAAACAGTTCAAATTGTTAGGCGCAGACGGCTTTGTGTTTGGAGCCTTACAGACTGATGGAACCATCGATACTTCGATTTGCTTAAAACTTATAGAAGCCGCAGGTTCGTCTCCTTGCACTTTCCATCGTGCTTTTGATATCACCCCCAATATAGAAAATGCTTTAGAAACTTTAATTGAATTGGGATTCCAACGTGTACTGACTTCCGGTGGAAAACCTTCCGCCTGTTCGGCCATCGATGTACTTCAGAAATTATTGCATCTGACCAAAAACCGGATCATTGTAATGCCCGGAGGCGGTTTGCAAGCTGAATGCATATTGCCGCTAAAAGAAACCAGATTGTTAAAAGAGATTCATGCGAGTTGTCGTGGTCTCAGAAAAGGGAAAAATGAATATCACAACCCAAATCTTACTATTTTTTCAGATGTGTTAACCATCAATGCCGACGTGGTGAAAGAGTTTAAAACCGCTATACAATAAACAAAAAACCCGCCTTTCGGCGAGCTTTCTATCAACTTCTTATTTGAATTGTGCATATTTTTCGGCAACCACTTTCCAGTCAATCACATTGTAAAAGGCAGCAATATAATCGGGGCGCCGGTTTTGATAATTGAGATAATACGCGTGTTCCCAAACATCAATACCGAGTATCGGTGTGCCGCCACAGCCTACATTGGGCATTAGCGGATTGTCTTGGTTAGGCGTAGCGCAAACATCTACTTCACCGCCTTTGTGTACACAAAGAAAAGCCCATCCTGAACCGAATTGGGTAGCGGCTGCCTTGGAAAAGGTTTCTTTAAATGTCGCAAAAGAGCCAAATTTTTTGTCAATCGCAGTTGCCAATTCGCCGGTGGGTGATCCGCCTCCTTTAGGTCCCATGATTTCCCAGAATAAACGGTGGTTGTAAAATCCGCCGCCATTGTTGCGAACGGCTTTGTTGTTGAGGTCTAAATTGGTTAAGATGTCTTCGACGCTTTTAACCGCGAGCGTTGTGCCTTCTACGGCTACATTCAGATTGTTCGTATAAGCCGCATGGTGTTTGTTATGGTGGATTTCCATGGTGCGCGCATCGATATGAGGTTCGAGTGCATCGTATGCATACGTTAGTTTTGGAAGTTCAAATGCCATTTTGTAAATATTTAAAAGGTTAAAAAATCAGTTTTTATACATTCAAAGGTACTGAGAATGGATTGGAATTAAAAATACTTAATCTTTATTTAACCATCGATGTTTCTTATCTTGCAATAAAAAACCATGACCGCTTCGGGATTTTCCGTCTATGATGCTTCCGCGGGTTCAGGCAAGACTTTCACCTTGGTTAAAGCATACCTGCAAATCATTTTGAGCCATCCTTCAGACGATGCATTCAAATCTGTATTGGCAATTACCTTCACCAACAAGGCTGCCAAGGAAATGAAAACACGGATAGTGAAAGCCTTGGTTTCTTTTGCCGAAGACAATCTTGAGAATCCAAGCCAGCTGTTGGTGGAAGTTGCGGAAACTCTTAAAAAAAGCCCACTATCGGTGAAAGATAAAGCCAATGGCGTACTGCGAAGTTTGTTGCAAAACTACACTGCTTTTGAAGTCTCAACCATCGATACCTTTACCGTAAAAATCATCCGCACCTTTGCCAACGACCTTCGGCTTGCACAAGCCTTTGAGATTGAATTAGACACAGACAGACTGTATCAATTGGCCATTGACGAATTGCTTCGCAACATCGGGAAAGACGTATTGCTGACCGATTTTATAATCGATTTTGTCTTAAAAGAAATTGAAAATGACAAAAATTGGGATGTGAGCAAACAGTTGCTTGATGTCATGAAAAAACTGGAAAATGAAAACGATCAGGCCCATTTTGTCAAGCTTACCGAGAAAAAACTTCCAGATTTTTTGAAGCTGATACGCCAAGTTTCTGATAAAATCAAATCTTCGAAAACAGAACTGAAATCAAAAGCACTAGAAGCTTTGAATTTGATTGAAGAATGCGGATTGGTGCACGATGATTTTTTGAGCGGTTATCTTCCTAATCATTTTCAAAATATTATTTTGGATTATTCCAAAATTAATTTTGAGGCTAAATGGAAGCAAGAAATCGATACAGTTTCGTTCTACAAGAAAACACAGAAAGCTCATATCCAATCAATTATTGATGACATTCGATCGCAATTGGTATCCTATTTCAAGGAGACTAAACAGCTTATATTATCGTTGCGATTGTACGATAACATATTAAAAAATATACGCCCAATGGCGATACTCAACAAAGTCAGCCAGCATTACAAAGAATTAAAAGCAGAGTTGCAATTAGTGACTTTACCCGAAGCCAACAGCCTGATTTGGGAGCAGGTTCGCAACCAGCCCGTACCGTTCATTTACGAAAGAATGGGACAGCGCTACCGACATTTTTTTATCGATGAGTTTCAAGATACTTCGCAGCGGCAATGGCAAAACCTGATTCCGCTTCTGGATCATACGCTGTCTAACTTCGATGCTCAAGGCCAAAATGGAAGTGTGTTGCTTGTGGGTGATGCCAAGCAGTCTATCTATCGGTGGCGGGGCGGTTATCCGGAGCAATTCATCGATTTGGGCAACGGCAAATCCCCTTTTCCACACTGTATTCCCGAAAAAAAACTGTTAGACACCAACTACCGCAGCTTGTTTGAAATTGCCAATTTCAACAACCATTTTTTTACACACATCGCTTCGTTTCTTGAAAATGAAGCTTACAAAAACCTATACCTCAACGGCAATCATCAAAAGATTAATAAATCCAACGGCGGATTTGTCAGCATCGATTTTTTGACAGCCACAAACGATGCTGAAAGGGATGAAATCTATCCGCCTTGCATTCTCAATCGCGTTCGGGAAATCATTACCCAAGGTTTTCAAGCTTCGGATATCTGTATTTTAGTTCGAAAAAGAAAGAATGGAACCCTTATTGCCAATCATTTGATAGAAAATGGGATTCAAGTAATCTCAGAGGAAAATTTGTTGCTTTCCAGCAATCCGGAGACCGCTTTTTTGGTTGATTGGCTCAAACTGGTCCATCAACCCGGAAACAAAGAGGTTTTGTTGAATTTACTTGAATTTTGGGCTTTCCACCGATTGAAACCAAACGAAGACAAACATGCTTTTATCGCGTTTCATATAGACTTTACGGTATCGAAACTTTTACAAAAATTGGCAAATTCTCCCGATGAATATATTTTTGATAACCTGAAATCCTTGTCGCTCTACGACGGTGTCGAACAATTGGTAAGCTATTTTAATCTCTGCGACTCGCCCAATGCATATATTCGGTTTCTGTTGGATGAAATTCACCTGTTTTCCGTTCGGAACGGGCCGGGTTTATCCGAATTTTTAGACTGGTGGGAGATAAAAAAAGAAGTGTTGAGTTTGTCTGCTTCCGAAGCGGGCAAAGGCATCCGTATCATGACCATCCACAAGTCGAAAGGGTTGGAATTTCCGGTAGTCATCTACCCGTATGCCGATTTGAACTATACCGAAAACAGGGAAAAAGAATGGATTGAATTACCTCAAGAAGAATGGCTGGATTTTGAGACCACCCGCATCAATTTTTCGAAATCATTTGCTTCAGATTATCCTGAATTTTCAGCCTTGTTTGCAGAAAGAATCAACCAAGCAACACTCGATAATTTCAATATTTGCTATGTGGCACAAACCCGGGCAGTAGAACAACTCTACCTGCTGACTGATGCCAAGAATAACACAAATAAAACGAGCAATACTTTTTCCGATTTGTACATCAGCTATTTAAAGCATATAGGTGTTTGGCAAGAAAACCAGGCCCGATATGTTTTCGGGAAAGCCGAAAAAGTCAAATCGGACAAAGCTCAAAATGAAGTTTGTCAAGACCTTTGGGTCTATCGAAACACCCGAACCCAGTTGGTCACCATTGCCACCAAAGCTTCTCGATTGTGGGGTTCGCCACAACATGAAGCCATTGAAAAAGGAAATTTGTTGCACCTGATGTTGGCAGAAATCCATTTTTCTGAAGACGTAATTACCGCAGTAGAAAAAGCCATCATGGAAGGTTGGCTAGATCCCAAACTAAAAGACGAGGTTTCAGCAAAACTCTTTAAAGTGGTAAATCATCCATCGCTAAAATCCTATTTTGAAATCCCCCTGAAAGTACTCAACGAGCAGACTCTGATTTCAGCTAACGGTGTATTGCTTAGACCCGACCGGATTGTCATCAAACCGGGAAGCAAAGCTATTCTCATAGATTACAAAACCGGGCAGAAAAAACCTGAATACCAAGCACAAATTGAGAAGTATGCACAAACCTTAACGGAAATGGGCTTTACTGTTGAAAAAAGCCTACTGGTTTATTTGGATGAAGAAATAGAGGTAGTTTAGTGCATTCTTAGGCTGTAAATTATTCCTTGCTTGCCTATTCTTTTCGAAAAAGTACAAAGTAACTTGGGAATCTCACATGAAAATGTGTCCGAAGAAAACCTAGCTTCAAAAACGCCACTTCTAAGGGTTCATAATTATCGCAAAGCAAGTGTCTCAACTCCCAAATCTTAAAGTTGTATCAAAGGTAAACAACCCATCATATGACATAGATTATGAAAAAATAGTTCTCAGTTTGATGATGCTTTTGTTGGAGAGAAGAAGAGGGTAGACGATTTTTGGATTAAATCCCCAAATTTATTTGTTTAAAATGATAGCGCGGAGTTTTATTTAAGCAAATCGAATTTACTATCTTGTGTTGGTCAACAATGGCTTCGTGTTGAAATTCGGGCATTAGCAAGCCCAATTGTTGCGCAATTCGGGAGTAATATGATTCTTTGGAAGGGTGAAAAGGTGATACCCCATGAAAAGTTTTTCCCCACAGTTGATGTGCGATGATATGGCGCACAATTCCGATGCAATCTTCCAAATGAATCAAGTTGACCGGCGCATTTGGAGAAGTAACTGTTCGTCCGCTTAGAAAATAAATCGGATGCCTATTTGGTCCGATTAATCCGCCAAACCTAAGAAGGGTTGTTTTAAAATGTGTTGATTGTTTTAGTAGGTTTTCACAGGCAAACAATTGCCTGCCCGATTCGGAGTCCGGCTCAGGGAATGAGCTTTCATCAACAGCACCTTGGTGGCTGCCAAACACGGAAGTCGAACTGACAAACAGCACGTTTTTGACCGTTGATTTTTCAATAAAAGGTATCAACATTTGTATTTTTTTCACGAAATTTTCCGATTGATTGCCACGCAATTTGGGTGGGATATCAACGATTAGCAAGTCTGACTGTAAAAATGAATGCATGTTGCCGATGATTTTAGTTTCTTCTAATGAGATTTGAAAACTATGCAAACCAATGCCTGAAAGCGGTGTCAATTTTTGCTCACTTGTAGTCGAGCCTTTTATGCTGAAACCTGCATGCAACAATTCTTTCGCCAAAGGAATTCCTAACCAGCCACAGCCCAAAAGGCTAATTATAGAATTTCTCAAAATGACACCGATTTTTTGATGACAATCGCATCGTTGAGTACAAAAGGTTTGGGAATCATTCCTTCAGGCCTGAGCGGAACGGTAAACCATTCATTGTCGAACAAGTCGTACGAAGCTTCTAATAATGTTAGGTTAACCCTTTGGCCTTTGGGAACAACCATTTCTATTTCCAAAGGAGCTTTGTCAACCACATAGTAACTCAAAATCTGCTGATTAGACCAATCCGTAAAGCCTTCAGCATTGTTTTTTAACGTGTAATCTTGACCGTTTGTACGAATGGAAATAAGCTTAAAATCATTGCCTGCAAATAATTCCAAACGGTTTACTTTACGACGTGGCGTGATGCAGATTGTCAAATGACGGCCTTTCGGATTCACCGTGTCTTGCTCGATCACAACTGTTGGTAGAGCAATGGATTTTACCGGAGCAGGAGCCGACAATTTGAAGGAAGTGTTATACTTGTTTCCGACTGTTAGGTTTTTGACGACTGGCTCGGCTTCCTCAGGCTTTTCGGTCAAAAAAACTTTGTTCCATGCGTCCGGTTTTTGATCATACGAAACCCAAAGCGCTTTGCCCGAATCGGCATCTAAGACATACAACAAACTGTTTGGTTTTGGATGCTCGGCCGAGAATTTTGCATGGAGGTGTGCTGTTATCAAAAATCCGAAGCTGAATAGTAAGAGCAAACGGCTCAATTTGAGATTGTGAGCAAAACGCAGCCAAAAAGGAAGCATCAAACCGAAAATCAGAACTAACAAAACACAACTGACAAACAGTATTTTCAATCCCAAACCCACGGGAAACATCTGAACTAAAGGAGAAAGAATCATCAATCCCGGAAGTGTCACTAAACACAAAGCCAAAAGAGGTGGTTTTTCGTATTTGATTAACCATCCAAAACCAATCAATCCGAACAAAACAGGAATGATGAAAAAAGATGCGCCGGCTAATTTAAAAACAACCAAAGTGTTGATGAGAAACCATATAAAAAAAGGGGCAACAGCGTAAGATGTTGAAACTATCTGTGATTGGCTTTTTGACCGATAAAACCAAAGAGAAATACTGAGGGTCAACAAACTGAATGCGGCAATATAATAATGCCCGTTGTACGTAAAACCGTGTAGGATTTCTTGGTAATCCGGATAGATTTTAAGCAAAATTTGCCAACCGTAAAAGCCGATAATTCCGGCAGAAAGCAAGAGTGCTAAATAGATTCCAAAACCTTTTAAGACGGATTTTATTTCAATTTTCTTGTGTGATATTCCCCAAAAAATCAAAGCAATAAACAAGATAGAGGTGATGATTAGCAAAGGTAAATTCCACGAAAAAGGATAGTGGAAAAACCCCAAAGGACTGTTGAAATAGACATCGTCTTGCGTACTTTTAAGATGGGACAAATCGGCTTCGGAGAAGTACGAAAGCAGGCTTGACAAATAACTCCCTTGATGAGCCAAAGTGTTTTTGTCAAGATTTTCAAAACTATCTAAAACAGTGTGGTAATCATAATGGTGGTCGATAAAAGCGAAATTAAAACCATCGATGTTGCCTTGCTCTCTAAAGACCGTCAGGTCGGTGTCGTTTGGAAGCATTTTATAAATACTGTAAACCAGTGAATTGCTCACAGGGAAAGGAGTCTTTGCATCGGCAAAAGCCTTGATCATGTTTTGATTGCCTCCATTGGTTTCGATGAGCATATAGCTTGCGCCACCGCTTCCGCGTGCTTCAAAATTGAGTACCAATCCGATATTTTTAGCCCAGGGATGTTTGTTTACGAAGAGTTCTGCACCATTCAGCCCAAGTTCTTCCGCGTCGCTGATGAGTATCAATAAATCGTTTTTTTGACTCGGATTTTGCTCTAAAAAAGCACGTAATCCTTCCAAAATAACCCCTACACCACTTCCGGCATCAGATGCGCCCAAGGAAGAATGCGGGTTGCTGTCATAATGGGTTAACAACAACAGGGCTTTTCCTGATTGTGTACCTTTTCTTCGGGCTAAGATGTTTTTGGCTTTGGTCAGGCTGATCCATTCGCTGCGAACAAAACCTTCTTGGGTTTCGACTTCCAACCCGAGTTTTTTTAGTTCGTCAATAATATAAAGACGGACTTCTTCATGTGCTTTTGAACTGACGAAATGAGGTTTTTGAGAGATAGTTTGAATGTGTTTGGCAGCTCGGTCAACTGAAAATTCGGTTTCGGGCTTGCCTGAATCCTTTTGATAAGTCGGCATTTGCGATTGAAAAGTCAAATAAGTCACACTTAACAAGATAATAATTGAAAGGAGTTGGTTGTATTTTTTTAACATGATGGTAGATAAAATTTATCAAATTTACAAAAATATAAGTTAAAGTAGAGATTGTAAATACCCGAAAACGATAGGTTTAAAAGGTCGCGTTTAATTCACCAATCCATCTTTATTTTTCTGTTTTAATTTTTTGTAAATTTATTTTTGTATCTTT
>PFUR01000039.1:1539-15795 GCA_002790195.1 Flavobacteriales bacterium CG_4_9_14_3_um_filter_40_17 | reverse complement strand
TAATTCAAACAAATAAAATAGAATCGATGTCATGTCATTATTATTTTGATACAAAGCTCTACCTACTGTCTGAAACTTCAAAATGAATAGAACTGAGTTGTTGATTTTTGAGGCTGAACTGTAAAACTTCTCTTATGAATCTATTTGAGTAATCGAAAAACCACTATATTATAAAAAATAATTAGCTGACATTTGTACACAAAAATGATTCAAAATGAAATGGATTTGTACGATTATCTACAAAAAAATATTGGGTTGGAAAGTTTCCGGGCAGTTTCCGGAGCTTAAACAATATGTCGTGATTGTGGCACCTCACACCAGTTGGCACGACTTCTATATGGGTATTCTTGTTCGATCTGTGTTGTCCGTCAAAGTGAATTTTGTGGCAAAAAAAGAGTTGTTCGTATTTCCTTTAGGTTGGCTTTTCCGCGCTTTAGGTGGCTTTCCGGTTGACCGAACGGAAGGCCAAAACACGGTTGCGAACACGGTTGCATTGTTTCATCAATATCCAACTTTCAAATTAGCCATTGCACCGGAAGGAACTCGTAAAAAAGTAGAACATTGGAAAACCGGATTTTATCACATTGCTAAAATGGCCAAAATCCCCATCATCATGGTTTCGTTCGACTATGGCAAAAAAGAGCATCGCGTTTCCGAACCTTTCTATCCTTCGAAAAATGAAACCATAGATTTTGAACAGATGCATCGGTTTTTTGAAAGTGTTACAGGCAAGAACCCGGAGAATTTCCACATAAATTGAATCCGGTGTCCGGAGTTTTTTGAAACAGAAAACAAGACTGAAAATATAAAAATATTTTTAATTTTCCGCTTGACAAAGCATCAAGCTTCAGCAGTCCTATTAGATTTTTTGGATTCTTTAAATTTCACACGATCAATTTTATTCTAAGCAAACACCCAATCCCAAGACAGTCCGGTTGGCATAATTGAAGTAGGCTACAACTTGGTTGATTTCCAAAATTTCACCGTCGTCCCAACCCGATTTACGAAGATTGCTAATGTCTGTTGGTTGGATAAAGGCTGGCGTTTCGGTCAGTTTGCGTGCGTAATCAAAAGCGGCTACTTCCCTGTTATCAAAGACAATTTCCAACGTTCTGTTTTGAAATGCCGTCAGAATCTCTCTGAATTTTAAATCGTCGTCCAACTTGTTTTTCACACCTCTGAGATGATGCACTTTGCAGTATTCGCAACCATTCAGGATGCTGACATAAGTTCCGATGGCTTCTAAAAGCCAAGGCGATAAGGTGTTGGATGAGTGATGCAGCACACTTCTGTACAGCGAAAGATGGCCTTCTAAAGTATGTGGCCGAAGCCCGTGTACCGTCAATACGTGATCGATGGGTTTGCCACCACCGGACAAACGATCGTAGATTGCCTTGAGTTTGCCTACTGCTTTCTCATACGGTATGCTTTCTATCCAACTCATGCCTAAAACTTTGATTTCTTTTTGAGCGGCAACTCTTTTTCTTCTTCTAATTTTTTCTTCTGCATTTCTTCCGCTTTTTGCCCGGCCGAACCCGGAAAATACAAATCGGTGCTGGTGTAGATAGTCCCGAAAGTAGCCCCGGCATAATAGACTTGTTTAATCGCATCTTCGAGTTGGGCCTCGGTCAATTCCCTGAGCGGATGCACGAAGATAGACCAAATGTAATCATCTGAAATGGCGTATTTTGCATCTAAAACTGTGTGGAAATTAGCGGTTAAAGCTTTGGTCTTTAGGTCTTCGTCAATCTGAGAGAGTTCGGCTATCGGCGAAATAATACGCATCCGGTTGGCATTTGCATCCGTTATGGCTATCATAATCCTGTCTTTTACGACAAACTGCCAACGCCCGGGTATGCCTGCTACTGTGTCGGCCACACGACGGATGATTTCATCCATCTTATAATTATTCATCCCGACAGCTTGTTCATTTTGTGCATAAATGACCATCCCAAAGAATAGTAATGCAAAGAGGAAAGGGATTTTTTTCATCGTTTTAAAGAATTTTGGAAGTTGATTTTAGGAGGCTGATAAAGATAAAGTTATTAAAATAATCCTTGAACTATTTTTTTTAAAACATTCAATTTACTTTTAGACGGAAATTATACAAAAATCTTTTAATTTTATGTTTGCTAAACCCATTTAATCTCACTTCGATGAAATATTTTCTGATACCAACTCTTTTTATTTTTATTGCTTGTTCAGAAAAACCAAAAGACCCCATCGCTGTTGCCTTTGATGAAAGCGCGATGCTCAATAAAATTGCACACGATTCTGCGTATGAAGTGCAGATTATTTTTACGGATATAGTTCGAAGAGAAAATGAACTTTCCCTCAAGGATTACACATTCCAACTCAATGACCGCAATTATTTCTATCCGGCAAGTACGGTCAAACTTCCAGCGGCTATCTTATCTTTAGAAAAACTGGAATACCTGCGCAGTCAGGGAATAGCAATCAATCGGGAAACACCTTTTAAAATAGTGGGAGACACACTGCCGGGATCTGTCGCTTCCTACATTGCTCAGATTTTTGCAGTCAGCGACAACAACGCATACAATCACTTGTACGGATTTTTGGGCAGAGATGAGATAAACGAAAGAATGAGGGAAAAAGGCATGTTGAATTTCCAAATTTCACACCGGCTCTCCACACCCGATTCAGCCAATGATACCTTGAAAACAGTTACTTTTTATTTGACAGAGGAAAATCAATATACACAAGCATCCGGCATCAACAAACCCATCAAAAAACTCAGTTTAAACAATTTAGAAAAAGGGCTCGGTTATTATAAAGATGATTCCCTCATCATGGAACCTTTTGATTTCAGCCTGAAAAATTACTACCCGCTTACCACAGCACACGAGACATTGAAAAGGCTGTTTTTTCCTGAAATATACCCCAAAAACCAACAATTCAACCTTTCTGATGATGATCGTGATTTTTTGATGGAAACAATGGCTTTATTGCCTAAAGAAAGCCGATACAAACCCTATGACTCTATTGGATTTTATGACAGTTATGTAAAATTCTTCCTGTTTGGCGACTCAAAAAAAACCATCCCAAAATCAATAAAAATCTACAACAAGGTTGGCGATGCCTATGGCTATTTGACCGATGTTGCATACATCGTGGATCTGAAAAACAAGGTTGAGTTTATGCTCTCAGCTACCATTCATGTCAATAAAGACGAAATTTTCAACGATGACAATTACGAATACGAAACCGTAGGCATTCCGTTTTTAGCAGAATTGGGCAGACAGTTGTATCAATATAAATTAGAAACCTCCAAGCGGTAAATTCACAAAAAATGGATATTGAAACTTTCCGTGATTATTGCCTTTCAAAAAATCGGGTAAGCGAAAGTTTCCCATTTGATGAGGTTACCTTAGTTTTTAAAGTGGCCGAAAAAATGTTTGCCTTGGCCGGTTTGGATAGCAAACCCACAACGGTTAATTTGAAATGTGAACCTACTCGCGCCATCGAACTTAGAGAAGCGTATCCCGAAATAAAGCCCGGTTACCACATGAGCAAAACCCATTGGAACACCGTAAACATCGGAGGCAATCTCTCGAATAGCCTAATCAAAAAACTGATTGATGATTCGTATGAATTGGTTCTTTCGGGTATTTCAAAGAAGAAGCGGACGGAACTTGGGCTTGGCCGTTAAAAAACTTTCAAAGCAAATTAAACCGCACCGCATCATTGGTTTTTTTCTGTGCCAACACGCTGATTGCCTGTTCCGACAACTGCAAAATACGCGGGTAGCCACCGGTGGTTTGTGCATCGCGCATAAGCACAATCAGTTTGCCCGAAGGCGTGAGTTGGATTGTTCCCGGCAAAGTCGCGGAAGTCGTGATGCTGTGGTTGTTTTTAGACAATTTTTCTTGCAATTGATACGCCATCCGGTTGTTGAGCGAATCGATGTGAAAAGTAAATTCATCCAATCGATTTTTATCATCTTCTTTTAAAAAATCAAACTCGGGGCCGGGAAAAACAGCCAATGTTTTATCAAACAGAAAATCATTTTTAATTTTCATATTGGCATGAAAATCTAAAGTTTTATCAAAGGGTAAATAATTCAAAACATCCCCTTTTGTCAAATGTGATTTTTGCGAAATGGGTTGAAAAAAAGACCGGCTGCCGAGTATGGCCTCGGTCTGCCATCCGCCTTTGACTGCCAAATAGACCCGGCATCCTCTCAGCACATGCCCAAAACGGATTTTTTGGCCCGGATTGATTTCGATAACGTGATGCATCGGCAAAGATTGCTTGTCTATGAAACCCTCAATCTTTGCACCGGCCAAAACAATTTCGGTGTGCTCGTGAAACAAAAGTTCAGGACCTGACAAAGTAATCTCCAATACCGCATCATTCGGGTTGTTTCCGAGCAATTCATTTGCCCAAAGTGCAGAAAAAGAATCCATTGCACCGGAGATGGGGACGCCTTTATCTCTAAAATCAAATCGACCCAAGTCCTGAACAGCAGTAAAAAAACCGGATTTGATGACTTCAACCATGCCACACCTCCTTTGCCAATTCAAAGACACCGGTAGAAACTTGTATGGAAATTAATTCGTGCATCGATTTTGAAATTTCAAAAAAGCGGATCTTGTCTCCCACAGAAACAAAACAAGGGTTTGCGGAAGCCGGTTCAAAAAATCGAATTGGGGAATTTCCTATCAAATTCCATCCTCCCGGTGATTCTTGCGGATAAACACCCGTTTGCGCCCCAGCTATTCCGACAGATCCGCGGCATACTTTCTGCCGAGGTTCGGCTTTTCTTGGAAAATGAATATCCTCCGGCAATCCGCCCAAATACATAAATCCGGGCAAAAACCCGATAGCAAAAACCGTGTAAACTGCTTCGGTGTGTAATTTGATGATTTTTTTAACTGAAATTTTATTGGCCGCCTCTAACTCTTCCAAATCGATTCCGAAGTCAAAATCGTAGCAAACAGGTACATGCCAAAGCATTGGTTCGGGTTTTGTGTGGACGCGTTTTTTATAAAGCTTTCGCAATGTCAGTACGTATTTTTCAAAATCAATCGGTTGCCTGAAAATAACCAACAGGGATTGGTAAGATGGCACCAATTCACATAAAGATTTAAAATGCTCTTGTATAATTTTTTTAAAATCCATGACATCACTCAACGTGCGAGTTGATATTTCTTTTGGCCAATTGATTAAAACGGCACTCTCACCGTAGGGACAAAAGGTGATTTCAAAGTTTTCCGATTGCATATCCAAGGGTTTTGAGAATTTGATTTACTTCTTTGATAATTCGAATAGATTCCGAAAAATCGGTATGAAAACAGAAAGTTTCCGCCCTTATTGGTATTTCCTTTTGATTGATAGTGATTAGCTTTTTATGGTCAAACATCCGCATCAAATGTATGGATATTTGAATAGGATTTTGTAACACGGCATCGGGATTTTGACGTAAAACCAAGGTGTAATCTTCGTTGTAATTACGGTCTGCGAAGGCTTCATAACAAATTGAGAATCCCAAAGATAAAGCCATTTTTTCAATTTCAGACTGATTCGGCACAAACAAAACACTTTGATTTTTATAGGGTTCAATGGCTTCAAGAAAACGGATGGCAACCGGTGTGCGACGCGCAACATCATTGTAAAGTGCGCCATGCGGTTTGATGTGATGTAAAACCGAACCCGATTGTTGTACAATTTGATGTAACCGGTCAATCTGATTCCGGATACTGTCGATAAATTCCTTTTCAGGCAACTCCATCGATTTTCTGCCAAAATTGAGTTTGTCCGGATACGAAGGGTGCGCTCCGATTTTGACGCGATGTTGTTTTGCTGACAAAACAGCTTCCCGCATGGTTATATCATCGCCGGCATGGCCGCCACAAGCGATGTTGCAAGAGGAAAGAAACGGCATGACCTCAGATTCACAGCCAAATCCTTCTCCCAAATCCGCGTTGATATCAATGATTTTCGGACTCATCAGAACACTTTAAGAATGCTGCGCAAACCTAGCAAAAGTGCCACTAAGATAATCAAAAAAGTCAAAACATTTTGAAACAAGGTATTTTTATAAATTCCCATCAAATGTGTTTTGTTGACCACCCACCACAAAAATACTGCTACCACCGGTAGCAACAAACCATTGGTTAATTGAGCAAAAGTAATGAGTTCGATCGGGTTGATTTGCAAAGAAGCGAACAACATTCCAATTAAGACGATAGTCATCCAAACCAAGCGAAACCGATAATCTTTCATATCGGCTTCCCAACCAAAACATCCGCGCGCAACAAAAGCAGCCGCTAAAGGAGCTGTCATCGAAGAAGTTATACCTGCGGCGAAAAGACCGAACCCGAGAAAATAGCGAGCCATCGAACCGTATAATGGGGTTAGCCCTACCGCCAAATCGGTCACTTTGGTTACTTCTTGCAACTGGCTTGCTGCCGCTGCAATCACGATTGAAATCGAAACCAATCCGCCCAATAAGATAGATCGAAGACTGTCTCTTCTGACTGCTTTCAGGTCTGTTCCTTTTTTCCATTTTTCTTTAACCAAGGCCGCATGTAGAAATAGATTGTACGGAACAGTTGTAGTCCCGACTAGTGCGATGATTGTCACCATACTGCTATCCGGAAAAGATGGAATAAAAACACCTTTAAAAACGTCCGCCAAAGATGGGCGCGTGAGTATCGCCGTCAAAACAAATGACAAACTCATCAAAATGACGAGCGTCACCATGAGTTTCTCTAAAAATTTGTAACTGCCCGAAAAAAGAAGCGACATAACCAACAAGCCAAGCCCTATCGGATAAATGGTATTTGGATGTAAATCAAATGCGCTTTGTAAGCCCAATACCGCGCCTCGGATATTGCCTGCTTCATAAGCGGCATTCCCAATTACGATGGCTGAAAACAAAAGAAAAAGTGCTAAAAATCGCAATAATGGATGATGAAATTGAATTTTGATGTTTTCTGCCAGCCCGTTTTGTGTAATCAATCCGAGCCGGGCTGCCATTTCTTGCAATACCATCGTCGCTATGATTGACAAAACCAATGCCCAGAGCAAACTAAAACCAAAACTTACGCCCGCTACCGAGCAAACAGTTACCGTCCCCGGGCCTATAAAAGCAGCCGCCACGAGTGAGCCCGGCCCTAAATGTTTAAAGAAATTTATTTTGAATTTCAAAAGATTAAAGTTGCTGGTTATTTGTGATTTGTTTTTGACTTTTTAACTCCAATTTCAATCACAACACTTTTTTGATTCCCGAAAAATCATCCCGATAGGAAGATGGGGTGTTATTTTTTATTTTTTTGAAAACACGGTTGAAGTTGGCTATATTGTTAAAACCACATTTGTAGGCTATTTCAGCAATACTCAATTCTTTTTCCAACAGCCACAAACAGGCAAAACCGATGCGTATGTCGTTCAAAAAATCGACAAATGTTTTATTGGTGTGTTTCTTAATATATCGATTAAATGATATAGGCGACATCTTGATGGCCTCAGCGGCATCTGCCAAAGTGATTTTTTTATGAAAATTTTTGAGTAAATATTGATATAAAGTATCGAATCGTGAGTTGTTGTCCAAATTTATATTTTCGGCTTCTGTCGAATTAAGCAAACGCTGATTCTCGGATATTGACAATTGGTAAATGATAGACAAAAAATTGATATTCGATTCAAAAGTATCATCTTTGGAAAGATTGGAAAGTTTCTCAAACATTCTTTTTGCTGCTTCTTCAGAAAACAAAACCCCTTGTTTTGCTCTTTCAAAAAGATCTTTGATAGGTTTGGCAACACGCCTGTTCAAAAAACTCTCTGCAAATAAATCGTTGTGAAATTGAATGGTGATTTCGTGTATCTCTTTGCTCTTGCAATGATGCATTTCCCAACAATGCGGCAGGTTCGGCCCCACCAATACCATTTCATACAACCCTATTTCTTCCATATTTGTCCCGACAACTCTCCTGACACCCTTTCCGTTGTAAATAAAATTTAATTCAAATTCGGGATGGTAATGAACCGGATAATCAAAGTTATCTTTGATACGTTCAAAAACCAAAAAAGTATCATCCGGACCGATTGTTAATACCTCGTGAAGCAGATTTTCTTTTTTTAACATTTTGTTGATTTATTGAAAAAATATGATTGGTAAATGACAATATAATATTAACAAAAACTTAACGACCACATTAATTTAGCGATTTACAAAAATAGCGATTTCAAATTAATAATAATTCAAAATAATGCTTCCACTTTTATTAACTCAACAGTAATAATGTACGGACAACGAGTACATATCCGGTTAATTGTTAAAACTTGCTGCTTGTTTTTAATTTTATTGAGTATGAATGCTTGTCATACTTTGCGAAATACTACTGACCTGACTGCCCCAAGGGATGGAAAGCTCATTGATAAAAAAGCCACTCCTGAAGCTGTTGCCCTGCACGAAAAACTCAAACAAATTTCAAAAAATGGCTTTGCCATCGGTCATCAAGATGCGACTGCTTATGGTGTCAATTGGCGTTATAAAGATAGCTTAAATGCCTATTGGAGCGATATCAAAGATGTAACCGGCGACTACCCTGCTGTTTTTGGTTTTGACCTCGGCCATATCGAATTGGAAAGTGCTCATAATTTAGACACGGTATCGTTCGTTTTGATACGTGAACTTATCCGCAAAGCCGCCGCCAAAGGAGGTGTTGTCACGTTGAGCTGGCACTTGGACAATCCCACTACCAATGGGAGTTCTTGGGACACTTCCAAGTCTGTCAAAGATATCTTGAAAGGCGGTTCAGACCGAGAAAAATACGAATTGTGGGTCAGCAGGCTGGCTGATTTTTTAAACAGTCTGGAAGACTTCAGCGGTCGAAAAATCCCGGTTATTTTCAGACCTTTCCACGAAATGAACGGCTCGTGGTTTTGGTGGGGTGCGGGCAGCTCTACTTCCATTGAATACAAGGCACTTTGGGTAGAAACCCTTTCACTTCTCATCAACAAACACGATATTCATCACCTTATTTATGCCTATTCGCCCAATACCATCAGCAACGAAAATGAGTTCAACCGCTTTTATCCGGGCGATCGATATGTTGATATTCTGGGCGTTGACATTTACAATCATAATGGAGACGAAGCTTTTATCAAGGATGTAACCGGAAACTTGAGCATCCTTAAAAAATTAGCCGGAGAAAAAAATAAAATCTTCGCACTTACGGAAACCGGAAATACCAAAAAACCAACCGAGGATTGGTGGACAAGGGTTTTGTACCCGAGCGTCAAAGACAGTGGCATCACTTGGCTCCTACTTTGGCGCAACGCCCGTCCGAATCACTATTTCGCGCCCTATCCCGGGATCATCAGCGAACAAGATTTTGTGCTTTTCAAATCCTTCAATGACACCTTGTTTTTGGATGACATTAATCTCATTAAATCGAATCCGGCAAGTCAAAATAAACCAAACAATCAGTTAGAAAAATGATTCATTCGATAGATATTATCATCATTCTTATTTATTTGGCTGCAACGGTAGTCATTGGCTTGTTGTTGCGCAAAAAAGCGCGAAGGAGCAAAAATGATTATTTGATGGGCGGAAAATCACTTCCTTGGTATATGTTGGGACTTTCTAACGCATCCGGTATGTTTGACATTTCCGGGACTATGTGGTTGGTGACGCTCATGGTCGTTTACGGCATGAAAAGCGTTTGGATTCCTTGGCTTTGGCCCGTTTTCAATCAGGTTTTTTTGATGATTTATCTTTCGTATTGGTTAAGAAAATCAGAGGTTACTACCGGAGCTGAATGGATACTTTTCCGCTTTGACGATGGCAAAGGCGGTAGAATGTCACATGCCATCATCGTTGCTTTTGCCATTCTAAGCTGCCTCAGTTTTTTGGCCTACGGATTTATCGGCTTGGGAAAATTTGTAGAAATATTCATTCCTTGGGAAATTGTTTCAACCTACGTTCCTTTTGATATTGCACCTCAATACATACCTCATTTCTACGGAATTATCTTTACGCTTTTTGCCGTTTTTTACAGTGTAATCGGTGGCATGTCAGGCATTGTTTGGACAGATGTCCTGCAATATGGAATCATGACTGTTTCGTCGATTGCAATCGCTGTTATCGGATGGAATGCCATTGGAGAAAACACGCTGATTGTTCCGGAAGGCTGGACGAATCCGTTTTTCGGATGGCATTTGGATTTGGATTGGTCTGCCATCATACCGGAGATCAACAGCAAAATTGCCTCAGATGGCTATTCACTTTTCGGAATCTTTTTTATGCTCATGGTATTTAAAGGAATATTGGCAAGTTTGGCAGGTCCTGCGCCCAATTACGATATGCAAAAAATACTCTCCACCAAATCACCCAGACAAGCGACCTTGATGAGTATGTTTACAAACATCGCCTTGATGCCAACCCGTTATCTCATGATTGGCGGTTTTTCAGTACTGGCATTGCTCTTTTACAATCAACTTCATTTAGATACTGCGACGGGAACGATTGATTTTGAAAAAATATTGCCTTCCGCTATCCAACAATTTGTGCCGGTTGGCTTGCTGGGTCTTTTACTCGCCGGATTGTTGGCTGCCTTTATGTCCACTTTTGCAGGTACTTTGAATGCCGCACAAGCCTATTTGGTCAATGATATTTATTTGAAATATTATCAAAAGGATGCGTCCGACAAGCAAATTCAGAGCGTGAATTACGGCAGTGGAATTGTCGTTGTGCTTATCAGTATATGCCTGAGTTTCTTTGTGAAAGATGTCAACAGCATTTTGCAATGGATAGTTTCCTCGCTCTACGGAAGCTATGTGATTTCCAATTTGTTGAAATGGCATTGGTGGCGGTTCAACGGCGAAGGTTATTTCTGGGGTATGCTCAGCGGCATCGTGCCGGCACTTATTTTCCCGTTGATTACAGACACCCTCGATTTGTATTACTTCCCTGTCATATTGTTGATTTCGCTGGTTGGCTGCATCATCGGTTCCTACGCTTCCCCGCCCACACCTGAAAAAGTACTGCTGCATTTTTATGAAAAAACCCGGCCATGGGGATTCTGGAAACCGGTTTATGAGAAAATGATTGCCCAAAATCAGGCGTTTAAGCGAAACACCAATTTTTCCCGCGACATGGTCAATGTGCTGATTGGCACAGCTGCCCAAACCATTTTAGTGATTATCCCGCTGTATTGGATTTTACACCAAAGCAGTTCCCTTTTTATTTCCATCGGGATATTAATTGGTTGTGTGATTTTGTTAAAAATTAATTGGTGGAACAAGTTAGATAATGAATTTCACCAAACAAATTAACGAGCGATGAAACCTTCTGAAACAAACATTTCGACAAGAGAAATATTCAACTTTAAATTGTTGAAAGAAAAACACCGCCATTTGATTGAGCGAGAAAACAAACCTGTTTGCGAATCGAATGGTGTTTTTGATCGTTTTGAGTTTCCGATTTTAACCGCCGCACATACACCTTTGCACTGGCGGTATGATTTGAACCGGCAAACCAATCCTTTCGGAATGGAGCGCTTTGGCATCAATGCAACTTTTAACCCCGGAGCTATCAAATGGAAGGATAAATACCTGTTGGCCGTCCGGGTAGAAGGAGCCGACCGAAAATCATTTATCGCCATTGCCGAAAGCCCAAACGGCTTCAATCGGTTTGAATTTTGGGATTCCCCAATACTCATCCCACAAAACGGGCTTCCGGACACCAACGTGTATGACATGCGGCTCGTTGTCCACGAAGATGGTTGGATTTACGGTATTTTTTGTACCGAAAGAAAAGACCCGAAAGCACCAAAAGGCGATACCAGCTCGGCGGTGGCCAATGCCGGGATTGTCCGTTCCAAAGATTTGATAAATTGGGAACGCCTACCCGATTTAATTTCAAATTCGAGCCAACAGCGAAACGTGGTTTTACACCCGGAGTTTGTCAACGGTAAATATGCGGTTTATACCCGCCCGCAAGATGAATTTATCGAAGTAGGCAGTGGCGGTGGTATCGGCATCGGATATATTGACCACATGGAAAATCCGGTTGTACAGGATGAAATAATCATGCATCAAAAAATGTATCACACTATTTATGAGTTGAAAAACGGTTTGGGCCCCGCTCCTATCAAAACAAGAGAAGGTTGGCTCCATCTGGCACATGGTGTAAGAAATACCGCAGCCGGGCTTCGCTATACACTCTATCTTTTTATGACGGATTTGCAGGATATTTCAAAAATTACCCATTTGCCGGGCGGATATTTTATGGCTCCGAACGATGAAGAAACCGTTGGAGATGTTTCCAACGTGTTGTTTTCATGCGGTTGGATTCGAGATGAGGATGAGACGGTTTTCATCTATTATGCATCCTCTGATACACGTTGCCATGTGGCAGTTTCAAGTACTGAACGCTTGATTGATTATGTAAAAAACACGCCTGAAGACCGGTATAGCTCAGCGGAATCTGTAAAAACTGTTCTGGAATTAATTTTCAAAAACAAAGGGCTCTATTCATGAAAATATTAACCGAAATCTTACATAACGAATTAGCTCAAGAGTTGAAAAACATCCTGAGTTATTGGTCTAAATTTGCCGTGGACGATGTGTATGGCGGATTTATCGGTGCAAGAAACTATCAAAACAAACGAATAGAAAACGCGCCGAAAGGGATTATCCTCAACACTCGGATCTTGTGGTCTTTCGCGGCAGCAGGAAATTTTTATCAAGACAACCGCTATCTTTTTTATTGTGAACGCGCATTCTACTATATATTAAACCAGTTCAAGGATCCTGCTCATGGTGGCGTTTATTGGGAACTTGACGCAAAAGGTAACGCAATCAACAAAAGAAAACAAACCTATGCACAAGCATTTACCGTCTATGCACTTTCTGAATATTATGCGTATTCCAAAAACGAAAAAGCAAAGGAATGGGCTCTTGGATTGTTTTTTTTGATAGAAACCAAAACAAAAGATGAAATTAACGGTGGATATTTGGAAGCTTTTGCAGAAGATTGGACACCCATTGACGATGTTCGCTTGAGTGAAAAAGATCAAAACGACCCGAAATCGATGAACACGCACCTGCATCTTTTGGAAGCCTACACGACACTCTACAAAATATATCCCGATGAAAAAGTTAAGCATGCCATAGAAAATTTAATTGAAATTTTTTACGCGAAAATTCTGAATAAAAGCCGTTTATCCTTCGATTTGTTTTTTGGCATGAATTGGCAGCCGATGAGCCAAATTACTTCTTATGGGCATGATATTGAGGCAATTTGGTTGTTGATTGAGGCCGCAAAAGTGATTCAAAACCACTCGTTGATTTCAACTGCAAATAAGTGTGCAACCATCATTGCTTCACAAGTCTTAAACGAAGGATACATCAAAGGGTTCGGTTTACTGAATGAAAGAAACCACTTGAGCGAAGCGGTGGATGACGACCGGCATTGGTGGCCGCAGGCCGAGGCAATGATTGGCTTTTATTACGCTTATCAAATCAGTGGGGAAAACTATTTTTTGGAAGCCGTATTTGACCTTTGGGAACAAATCAAAAAAGTAATCATAGATTCTGAAATGGGTGAATGGTTTTTCAGGGTTAAAAACGATGGAAAGCCTGTTTTGGAAGAAGATAAAATAGGCTTTTGGAAGTGCCCTTATCACAACAGCCGGATGTGTATAGCCATTATGACTATGATACACGAAAAGGTTTTCGTATTGACAAATAACAAAAACAACAAATCAAAATTAAACATTAGTTAATTTTTCATTAACATTTTAACATAGCTTTTATGTTGTCTGTCGAAGAAATGATGTTGTATGTAGATTTTTTTATAAAATAACCTTAAAATACAAGTATGTTTATTAAATATTTTAATGGAAGAGTAGAAGAAGTAGAACGAAAAATTATAAAAAATCACAAACTAAAAATTAAGAATCAAAATTAAACCAATAAATCAATTTTAACCTTTAAATACAAATTAGCCTATGAGTCGGATTCAAATCAAAAACAACAACAAAATCAAATCAATTAAAAATTTAAAAACGTAAAAATTATGTCAAAACTCAAACTGTTGCTTATTGCAATTTCGCTTTCGATTTGCAATTTCGCGGTAGCCCAAACGAAAATCGTTACGGGTACTGTGAAAGACGATACGGGAGCTCCCGTGCCCGGCGCTACCATATTGATAGCGGGCACCACCAAAGGAACCTCGACCGACTTTGATGGTAAATATACCATTGAAGCTGCCGCTACCGATCG
>PFUR01000039.1:0-1499 GCA_002790195.1 Flavobacteriales bacterium CG_4_9_14_3_um_filter_40_17 | reverse complement strand
TGGCTTTCTCTTTTGTAGGCTTAGCCACACAAACCATCACCGTAGGTACGCAGTCAACCATCAACGTGACCCTGCTTCCATCGGCAGAAGCACTTGCTGAGGTTGTTGTAACCGGTTATTCTACCCAATCAACGCGAGATATTACCGGTTCGGTGTCCGTGATTAAAAGTGAGGACTTGCTTTCTACTTCACCCAATACACTTGAGCAAGCCCTGCAGGGTCAAGCTTCGGGTGTTGTGGTTAATGTGGAAGGCGGTCCGGGTGGAAATGCCGCGATTCGTATCCGTGGTTTTGGAACCGTCAACGCGAACGACCCTTTGTTTATCATTGATGGCACACCAACCAATCTGGGGTTAAACGCCATCAACCCAAATGACATCGAGTCCATCCAGATATTAAAAGATGCTTCTTCGGCATCTATCTATGGTAATAGAGCTGCCAATGGGGTTGTTTTGATTACCACCAAAGGCGGTAAAAAGAACCAAAAAGTTACGTTTAACGGCAATGTCCATGTAAGCGTGGATTACGTGCCCAGCACGCGTTTTCCGGATTTAGCAAACCCGACCCAATGGGCTAATTCTGTTTGGCAGGCCGCTATCAATGATGGACTAACTCCCGGAACTGCGCAATTAGGAAACGGGCCGACACCTGTCTTGCCTGTTTATCTGAACCCAGCAGGGGCATCATCCGGCGTGGACGAAAGCCAGTATGATTTCTTGACCAACCGGATTACCCGAGCCAACCAGGCAGGTACCAATTGGTTTGATGCATTTTTTAACACCCAGACCAGCAGGTTTTACAATATGTCTGCCTCTGGGGGAAGCGAGCATGCAAACTTCTTTATGTCCCTGAGCGCCGTGGAACAAAACGGGGTGGCAAAATTCACGGATTATGAGCGTTATACCATCCGGACTAATTCCAATTTCGACATTACCGACAAGATTAAGATGGGCGAAAACCTGACCGTTTCCTATTCTGACAGGATTAGTGCGGTAGGCTTGCAAGGCCCTGAAGGCTCTATTGCCAACCTACTTAGGATCAACCCCATCATCCCGATTTATGATGTTGGTGGCAACTTCGCTGGTTCAGGCGTAGGTGGTGGTGTTGGAAATGCCGACAACCCAATCGCGCAGGCTTTCCGTAACAAAGACAACCATAATTTAAATTTCAGGGCATTCGGAAATGCTTTCGTGGAAATCGAACCCATCAAAAACCTGAAGTTGCGGACTAACCTCGGGATTGACTTAAACTCTTCCAACTTATCGGCATTTACTCCGTTTGGACCTGAAGGGGAAACAGCAGTTGTAAACACCTTAACCGAATCCAACACGTTTGAACGCGTATTTACTTGGTACAACACGGCCATTTATAAATATGTGTTGAATGAAAAACACGTTTTTGAAGGCTTGTTTGGTACGGAGTTTAACAAACGAAATGTGAGTTTTTTCACTGCCACCCGTAACGGCTTCCTATTTAACGACCCGCTCAATACACGGGTG
>PFUR01000050.1 GCA_002790195.1 Flavobacteriales bacterium CG_4_9_14_3_um_filter_40_17 | reverse complement strand
AATGCTAAACTTTGCCAATGCATTGATTCTCGAAAAGTCGTCTGGTTTGTTTTCTTCCGTTTTGATGGCAGACAAGCCTTCCAAATCTTGATAGGAAAGGCTAGTCAAAAAACTAATTTTTCCTGTTTTGCCGCCCAAACTGTATGCATTGTACAAGTCATCGATGCGATAATTCTTGTTGTCTTGTGATTGGTTGGTTCCGGCAACCCAGGTTGCTTTTGCTGAAAATCCGTTGGTTTCAGTTTCTTTCAAAGTAATGTTGATGGTAGCTGCGGCAGCACCACTGCCATAAAGCACGCTCGAAGCACCTTTGAGTATTTCGATGGATGCTACGTCGTCCACATTGAGCAATCTCAAATCAAAATCGCTCGAAATCGCGGACGGGTCGGTCACTTGAATGCCGTCAATCAGAATCAGTACTTGCCGGTTTCGTGACCCGCGAATGGAATATCCCAAATTTTGCCCGGGATGGCTGGTGCTTCCGTTGATTTCGATGCCGGCTACTGAATTGATTACTTCTGCCAAGTTTTTACCGGAAGTTTTTTGCAAGTCTTCATCGGTAATTTTAGTTACAATTTTTCCGGTTTGTGAACGCTTGAGCGGAAACCGAGATTCAGAGACAGTGACTTCCGCTAATTTTTGAATTGGAATCGAATCTTTTTGTTGGGCATACATACCCAAGATACCCTGCAAGCAGAGTAGGAGCAAAGAACATTTTTTTTTGTTCATTTTAAAAAGTGCATTAAAGCGGGAAAAAGTACAGAAACCTATACCCAAACTTTTGTCCCGAAAGTTTGACAATAAATGTTTGAATAAGGCAGGTCTCCTGGCTTGCGTCTTGTTGTTGACCTTCCCGTCGCGCGATGCATGACAGTGGTACGAAAGAATAACAACAAGCTGATTAGCTTACAGTTGCGGGAACAGCCCCCGATTTTCACGGGATTCCCTTTTAATCCTTTTCCGCGTGGCGGAATAGGAACCAAAATTCGATGGCTAAATTATGAATTATAAATGATATGGAGGGAAGTTTTGGTCAATAAAAAACCTATTCACCTGATTTTGATTATTTTTATAATGGATTCAAAAAAGTAATTTTCAACCCAATCGCAAAGTGTCGGTAGTATCGAAAACCAGCATTTTGGATCAATCGGGTTCAGGTTATCCAAAAAATGTTTTAAAGATGGGATTTAGCAGCCTTGATGAGAATCCATGTCAGCCGTCAGGCAGGAAACTCATATATAAAGTGTAGAAAATAAATTGTAGCCTCGACGAGAATCGAACTCATATCTAAAGTTTAGGAAACTTCTATTCTATCCATTGAACTACGAGGCCTTTTTGGGTTTGCAAAAGTATCATTTTTTAGATGGTATAAAAAATAAAAAGTGCGGGCATTTTATTTTTTAATACAGCTTTTTAATTCACCCAACGACGAGATGGTTTCCGTCGGTTCGATTCCCCAAGGATCCAATAGGATTGATGGATTTCGTTTGATCCACGCTGCTTTGAGGCCAAAGTTGACAGCCCCAATCACATCAAATGAATTGCCGGATATGAGCCAAGTTTGACTGCGTTCAGTCTTAGTTGTATCTATTAGATGTTGATAAACCGCCGGATTTGGTTTAAAAGTTTTGATACCATCTACACTGACAATACCTTCGAAAAAGCCTAAAATCCCTGCATTTTTCAAAACCGTTTCAACGGCATTTTTTGTCCCGTTTGAAAAGGCAAATAGACGATGACCGTCTTCTTTCAATTCAGTCAAACTTTCTTTGACCTCTCCAAAGGCAGGTAAATATTGGTAGGCATCGATAAGTTGTTTCTTTTGGGTGTCGTTTAGTTTAACTTCTGTTTGCAGGCAAGCAAAGTCTAAAGCCTCCCGGGTACACTGGCCAAAATTGGCATATTGCTTCATCAGTCCGCGCCTGAAAGTGTATTCGAGCTGTTTGCTTCGCCAGATATCCACAAGACAAACTGCTTTTTGGGCATCAAATTTTTCCACTTCTAAGACAATACTTTGCGGATTAATCAATGTGCCGTACACATCAAATGCGAGGGTTTTCATTTTTTTTAATTTAGTTAAACTAATTTCAGCTAAATTAGGCATAAGAAATTAAAACTTGAGGGAGAATCTCTGAAAACCTGAAACCAACAATGCGTTTTTTAATCTATTCTTTATGTTAGCTTAACCTTCATTTTGGTTGAAACCTCCATCTTTGCATCGGATTAGTTAAGTGTTTCTTTCAGGTTATTTTGAGTTAGTTAAAACCGAAGCAGGGGTGTTTCGGTTTTTTTATGGAATTTTTCAAAAGGCTAACCATTTAAAAAAATATTAAAACAGTTAGAAGAAAACTTTCAGGTGGTAGTCCGGGTTTTCACTTGCATCGGAACAAACAAAATAACCGCTTCAAAAAAATGAAGCGGTTATCAGCAAACTTTCGGGGTGGAAGACCGGGCTCGAACCGGCGGCCTTCGGTACCACAAACCGACGCTCTAACCAACTGAGCTACAACCACCATTTATAATGGGTGCGAATTTAAACTATTTTGTGTTTATAACAAATTATTTTACTTGAAATTGAACTTAAACTTAACTATCATAACATTTGTTTGAAATACCTATCGGGATGACACAAGGATTTTAAATTTCGTCCGAACCGGCATTTATGTTCATTTTCAAAACAGGTTGCGAGGTATCTCTATTTTTTTAAAATCGCGATCATCTCCTCAAACCCAACGGATAGTTGTTCACCGCTTTTCATGTTTTTGAGGGTGAACTGTTTGGCGTTCATTTCTTGCCCACCCACAAAAACCACAAAGGGGATTTGCCGTTTGCCGGCATAAGCCAATTGTTTTTTGGGTTTGGTATTCTCCGGATAAAGTTCGGCTGAAATTCCCGCTTCGCGCAACTTCATAAGGGTAGGCAAACTGTATGCAGATTCGGCATCGCCAAAGTTGACAAATAGTACTTGAGTCTGCAATTTGACTGATTCGGGAAACACCTCCAAAGCTTCCATGGCAATATAAATACGGTCTAGACCAAACGAAATACCTACGCCGCTTACGTTGCTGAGTCCAAAGATTCCAGTCAAATCGTCGTAGCGCCCGCCGCCACCGACAGAACCTAAACCGACTCCTTTGGGAGCGGAAACTTCTAAGATAGCTCCGGTGTAATAATTCAACCCGCGAGCCAAAGTAAGCTCAAGTTCGAGTGAAGTAGCCTTCAATCCGGCTTTTTGTACTTCATCATGAATGAATAAAAGCTCTGTTATTCCAGCCAATCCGTCTTCAGAATTTATCAAAAGATCCTTGAGTTTGTTGAGTTTTTCGATGAAATTCCCGCTCAAGTTAAAAAGTGGTTCTAATTTTTTTAAGGTATCAGCAGCGATTCCTTTTTCCATCATTTCAGTCAAGACGGCTTCTCTTCCTATTTTATCTAACTTGTCTAAAGCTACTGTAAAATCAACGAGTTTGTCTTCAGCCCCTATCAATTGAGCCAAACCGGCAAGTATCTTTCGATGATTGATTTTGATGGTTACACCAGGTAGTTTCAGCGCATCAAAAACGCGATCGTAGAGCAACACACATTCTACTTCCTGCCACAAGGAGCGCGCGCCAACCATGTCGGCATCACATTGAAAAAATTCTCTAAATCGCCCTCTCTGCGGACGGTCGGCACGCCAAACTGGTTGAATCTGGTAGCGTTTGAATGGAAAATCAATCTCATTTTGGTGTTGCACAACGTATCTTGCAAATGGCACAGTCAAGTCGTAGCGTAAGGCTTTTTCGGCAATATGGGGCGTAAGTTTCTGACTGTCTCTGGTTTGTAAAATAGCATCGGGGGCTTTGCTCAAGAAATCGCCTGAGTTGAGTATTTTGAATATCAAACGGTCACCTTCTTCACCATATTTACCCATCAGGGTTTCGTAGTTTTCAAAAGATGGTGTTTCAATCGGTTGAAAACCAAAAACTTCAAACCAATGTTTTATTTTTTGAATAATAAAATTACGTTTTGAAATTTCTTTCGGTGAAAAATCCCTTGTGCCTTTGGGAGTCGAAGGTTTTTGAGCCATGATAGTTGTTTTGTCCGTTCTGCAAATATCTTAATTTTAAACGGAAATTAAATAGCAAAAAATATACTACTTTTAGGCTTTAAATTTAACTTGAATTATGTTTGCCTTACTCAGAGAAAATTTTAGGATAGCCATCGATTCTATTTCCGGACAATTGTTGCGAACTATACTAACTGTATTGATTATTGCCATCGGCATTATGGCTTTGGTCGGGATTTTGAGTGGAGTGAAAGCCTTAGAAAACACCATTTCCTCCGATTTTGCATCGATGGGTGCCAATACGTTTAACATTCGCCAATACGAATTTACGGTTCGACGGGGTGGTGGGCAAGAACGCGAGAAAATTAATCCTGTTATCAATTACCAAGATGCCAAAGCTTTCAAAGATAAGTACAACTTTCCAACGGCCGGCGTTTCCCTATTCTTCACGGCATCACGCTCAGCGGAAGTCAAACATGAAAATATCAAAACTGACCCCGAAGTAAGTATTTTGGGAGTTGATGAAAATTACTTGACCAATTCGGGCACGGAAATCGATTTGGGCAGGGATTTTAACTTTTTTGACATAGAAAACAACCACCCGGTTTGTGTGATTGGATCCGATATGGTTAAGGCTCTTTTTAAAGAGGCAAATCCGATTGGAAAAGTTATCAGTGTAAGAGGTGCTAAACTGACGGTTATCGGGACTCTCAAAGAGAAAGGCGCAACTTTTGGAAACAACCAAGATTTGCGTGTGATGATGCCCATCCAAATGGCACGGACCAATTTTTCTCAACCGAACCTCAATTTTGACGTAAGTGTCCGAATCTTAAACAAAGAGTTTATGGAAAGTGCTCAGAGTCAAGCCATTTTGGATTTAAGGAACATCCGAAAACTCAGTCCGATTCAAGACAATAATTTTGGTGTTGAGCGAAGCGATGACTTGATTAACACCATCTTAAACTTGACCGGCGTTTTAAATTTTGCGGCCATTATCATCAGCCTTATCACCATTTTTGGTTCGTCCATCGCGTTGATGAACATCATGTTGGTTTCGGTTTCCGAACGAACACGTGAAATTGGGATTAGAAAATCGTTGGGTGCAAAAAAGAAAACCATCGCGGTTCAGTTTTTTATTGAAACCATCGTAATCGGTCAGTTGGGCGGACTTTTAGGAATCATTTTGGGCTTGGCTATCGGGATTATTTTTTCGCGATTTGTCGGTTTTCAATTTTCCATGCCTTGGCTGGCCATTTTTTGGGCTGTTATGGTTTCGCTCATTGTTGCCATACTTTCCGGGCTATTTCCGGCTATCAAAGCATCAAAATTAGATCCAATCGAAGCACTGCGGTATGAATAATCAAAATTTTCTTTTTTTTTAATCGTACTAAAGGACAATTCCAATACATAGTTCATTTTTAAAAAGGATGAATTATCTTTGCACTTTCTAAAAAATAAACCCATGCAAAACGGACTTTACGCTTCATTTAAAACATCCAAAGGTGAAATTCTAATCAATCTGACTTTTGACAAAACACCGGGAACGGTAGGGAATTTTGTCGGATTGGCAGAAGGAAACCTCGAAAACAATTTTAAGCCCCAAGGTAAACCTTATTACGATGGTTTGGTTTTTCACCGGGTTATTCCCGATTTTATGATACAGGGTGGTTGCCCAAAAGGCCAAGGAACCGGCGATCCGGGCTACAAATTTGACGATGAGTTTCATCCCGATCTCAAACATTCAGGACCCGGGATCTTGTCGATGGCAAACTCCGGCCCCGGAACCAACGGAAGCCAATTTTTTATCACCCATACGGAAACTTCTTGGTTGGACGGTAAACACACTGTTTTTGGAAATGTTGTGAAAGGTCAAGAGGTTGTTGATGCAATCGCGCAAGGCGATAAAATTGAAAGAATTGAAATCATCAGAGTGGGTGAAGATGCTGAAAATTTTAATGCCGTAGAAGCCTTCAGAAAATTTGAAGGCAGCAGGGAAGCGCGTTTGGAAGCACAAAAAAAAGAGGCCGGGCTGCTAATTCAAAAATTGACCGAAGGTTTTGACAAAACTGCTTCCGGCATGTTTTATAACATAACCCAAAAAGGTAACGGGCAAAAACCTCAAAAAGGAAATACGGTATCAGTCCACTACAAAGGTATGTTGACAAATGGGACAGTCTTCGATTCATCGTTTGAAAGAAACCAACCGATCACTTTTAAATTAGGTATCGGACAGGTTATTCCCGGTTGGGATGAAGGCATCGGTTTGATGAACGAAGGCGATGAAGCACGTTTGGTGATTCCATCAAAATTAGCCTACGGAAGCCGGGGCGCAGGTGGTGTCATTCCCCCAAATGCGACCCTTGTCTTTGATGTAAAACTTGTCGGAATAAAATAGTGTTTACAGTTCTATACAATGTAAAGCCTGCAAATTATATACAAATTGCAGGCTTTTTTATTTTTGATGACTCCTTAACTGCTTTATTTTTCGGGTTAATGATAAACCTTGAAGATTTTTGAAGCTTCATTGTAAGCACTCTCAAAACTCAATGAATTCGTTTGAGTCGATATCTTTTGAGCGGTAAAATAGGACAATAACTTTTCGGTTGGCATGTTGCCTGTAAGTTCGTCTTTGGCCATCGGGCAACCACCAAAACCTTGAATAGCTCCGTCAAACCTGCGACAACCGGCCTTGAAAGCAGCCTCTACTTTCTCGTGCCAAGTGTGTGGTGTGGTATGTAAATGTGCGCCAAATTCGATAGCCGGATATTGCGGAATCAGATTGGAAAAAAGATGTGCAATGACTTCCGGGGATGATGAGCCGACCGTATCGGATAAAGACAAAATGCGGACACCCATCTTCGATAATTTTTCTGTCCACTCGCCCACGATGTCAACATCCCAAGGGTCTCCATACGGATTACCAAAACCCATAGACAAGTAGGCTACGACTTCCATGCAGTTTTTGTCTGCGATTGCTAAAATTTTTTGTAAGACTTCGATACTTTCCGTGATGGTGGTGTGTGTATTTCGCATTTGAAAGTTCTCTGAAATAGAAAATGGATAACCCAAGTAATCTATTTGCGGATGTTTGGAAGCTTCTTCTGCGCCGCGCACGTTGGCAACGATAGACAAAAGTTTATTGGTCGTTTGAGACAAATCTAACCTCGCTAAAACCTCTGCTGTGTCTGCCATCTGTGGGATGGCTTTGGGTGAAACAAAACTCCCGAAGTCGAGGGTATCAAAACCCACGCGCAACAGCGATTGGATGTAATTTACTTTTTTATCGGTAGGAATAAATTCTTTGATACCTTGCATGGCATCACGCGGACACTCAATAATCTTGACTGGACTGGGCATTTCTAAACAACTTTGTTTCAAATCCTGTTTGATTGGTTTTTCGTTTTGGCAAAATCAAATCCGTTTTGCCACCACTGCGTCATTTTTTCTTTATTGAATATCAGAGAGTTGGTGGTTAGTACGATTGGGGTGTAATAAATGTCCACGCAAGCATTCTTGTTCTTTGCTTGCAATTTTCCTGTTTTCACGTTTTGGTGTTCAATTTGATCCATCATAAATTCAATCATGGTAGTGATGAGTGAAAATGGGTTTCGAATGGGCAAGCGGTTAATATAGTTTACCTCAGTTTCTAAAATGATAACATCTATTTCGGTGGCTCCCCGATTGATGGCTTCTTCCACAGGCACCATACAGCCCAATCCGCCATCGGCATAGTCGTAGTTGTTTTTTCGAGCCAAACTCATAAAAGGCGGGTAGTTGCAAGATATCCAAATCCAATCGAGAAAATCTTCATACGAACATTCAGATACCGATTTGTATTCCAGTGTATTAAGCGATAGGTTGGAAACTGTCACAATCACCTCTTTGTCACTTGCCTTGATGTTTTCATAATCTTTAATAGTGATTGTATTTTGAATCAATTTTCGCAGATTCCCACTTTCCCCAAAAGATTTTCTTCCTTTAAATATGTTTTTAAGCACGTTGAAGTGGTTGATGGAAATATTGGAAACTCCTTTTTTATTCTTGATAATAAACGGGCAATTGCTGAAAATAGAGCTTTGATTGACCGAAGTATATACCGCTTTGATTTCTTCGACTTTGCCAAGTGCCAAATTAGACACCAACAGGCTACCCGTGGAAGTGCCAAGAAACATGTCGTACTGTTTCCCCAGTTCTTCAATGAGATACTGCGCGACACCACCGGCAAATGCACCTTTGCTGCCACCTCCCGAAATCACTAATGCTTTCATTCTATTGGGGTATTAAATTTTGTTGTGTCCATTTTATTTTTTGTCAAACGCGAAAATTATTCTGACAGGCTCTTGATAAGGCGTTGTTCGGAAGGGCTAAATTGCAAAATATTTTGCATTAAATAGTCTTTGTATGTCGCTTCTTTCATCAATTCTTTCAAAACAGTTTTAGACGACTTGGAAAATTGCCAAACCGGATGCACTGTCGCATGCACCAAATTATCGAGCATTTGTCGATTGACCAATTGTATGTCAAAAAGATATTGAAATGCTTTTTCTCTGACTTGATAGGGCTGATTCTCATTGGTATAATTGACTAACTCTTCATAGAAAACGCCTTTTTCATTTTGTTCGTATTCGGGAGTAATAATTGCCAAAGAAAGCCATAATATTCTTACATTCAAATCATTAAAACCATATACTTGGTTGGTTTGGTCTAAATATACCGTTCTTTTTTCAGGACTGTTTTTCCAAAGTCGAAACAAGGCTGATTCGACCGTTTCGAAGTTAGAATCGCTCAATAGCGTTTCATAATTTAGCAAGAGGGCGGACGGAATCGAATCTAAGTTTTCGGCTAAACTCTGCCTCACTTTTTCATCGGGAAGTGCAAAAGCTTTGTTTAGTAACTCAATAGAATAATCGTTTAAATTTTTAGAAACCTGCTCGATAATTCTCTGTTTGATTGGATAATAAACTGATTCGTTCATTCGCTTTTCACAAGTTTGAAAATTGTTTACACAGTCAATTTTTGAATAATCATCAACTAAAGTCCCATCAAAATATTTAATCACTTCTTCCTTCGGAAAATAGGTGTCCGACAACCAAGTCTGGACAAATTCTTTTAAATCTCTTCCTGAAGCCTTTTCAACTTCTTTGATGAAATCGTCTGTATCGACATTGCCGAAAGCATACTCTTGAAGATATTGACGGATGGCTTTTCCAAATGCCTCCTCACCCATTCTTTTTTGCAACATCAAAAGTGCCCAAGCACCTTTTTCGTAATATGTCAAACTGCTTGCCTTGGGATTGAGCAAGCTTTCACCTTGGCCTTGAAGGGACAAAACGGATAATTTTGTGTAAGAATCGTATAATTTCCAATAGAAATAATCATTGCCAAACAGCTCTTTTTCAGCCAGCAAAGCATAAAAAGTCGCAAAACCTTCTTGTAGCCAGTGGTGGGTGCTACTCTTGGCGGTTACAAAGTTGCCAAACCATTGATGTGCCAACTCGTGTGCATTCACATTGACAAAATTCCGTTCATCAAAAGAAGTGGAATCAACCACAAACTGGTCGGAGAAAATAGTTAAAGTCGTATTCTCCATGCCTGCATACAAGAAATCCCGAACGGGTATCATCTTATAATCCTGCCATGGAAAAGGCACACCAATCTTAGTTTCCAAAAAATCAAATATGCGTTTAGAATAACGATAAGTTGGTTCCATTTTATCCGCATCTTGGGGTTCAAAATAATATTGAATCGGAATACCGCTTTGGGAAACTTCTATTTTGGATTGATATTTACCGATGACCATCGCAATCAGGTAACTGCTCATCTGGTTTTTCATTGTGTAGTGCCAACTTTTTAAGTTACCGTTTTCCTTCTCATCCATCAACAATCCATTGGCTATTACTTGGTATTTTTTATTAAAAGAAATTGTCAAATCAAGGGTTATTTTCTCATTAACATCGTCAAAACTCGGCAACCAATGGCTGGTGTCTTTGCCCTGGCCTTGTGTCCACATCTGATTGCTCCCCGCGTTGTCCCATCCGACAAAATACAAGGTTTTATAAGGCGTTGCTGTATATTCGAAAGTTAGTAGATAATTTTCATGGGCTTTAAATTTATCATAAATCCACAATTTATCGCCATCCGTTTGGCTTTTTGCAAGTTGATTGTTCAATTTCACCTTGTTGAAAGACATTTTTTTGGCATCGATAAAAACAGAATCAACATTCTCATTAACCTGAAAAGTAAATTGAACACTGCCTTGAACCTTCCGGGTCAAAGTATCTATGGAAACGGCCGCTGTTAAAGTTTTAAAATCTACTTTTCCAGTTTGTTGAGCCGATAACAATGGGTTGCTGAGCAAACTAAAAATCAGGATAATTTTTTTCACGAAACAAATTATTTTAATTCCTTAAAAGTACAAAAAGCCACCCTTACAGATGGCTTTTAAAAACATATTTATTTAATGTGAAGCTATTTTGAAACAAGACTTAGGAATCACGAAAAAGGTGGCTTCGGCTTCGCTCAGTCATCCTAATTACCTGAGTTCGATTATTTTTATATGGGTACAAAAACCTTCAATTCGAGTGATTTAATCCAAAATACTGGTTTTCTATAAAATTCCGATTCGTGCCTCATCGGAATCTCTCAAACTGACGCATTTTGGATTAACCGAGCCTAACTTAATTAGTTATAATTCAATACTTAAATATACAAACTTTTGCCTTTTATTACAAATTTTATCTGTTCAATATGAATCGAACTCAGTTTTATATAAACAGAAGCTGAGAAATTTGTCCGTTGCAATTACCTATTTTCATTTATTTCTGACTCTCGTATTTTTCTTTGTATCGCAAATACAAATCTTTTTGATAGCTGTTCAAACTGATATCCCGTCCTTGGATAAACGCGTGCGAAATCTTGTTCGTCCGCATATCGAGTGCATCCCCGTCTGAAACAAACAAGGTAGCATCTTTGCCAACCTCAAGCGTTCCGAGGGATTGATCAATCCCCAATATTTTTGCAGCGTTGAGCGTGATGAGCTTGACGGCTTCTTCTTTTTCAAGGCCGAAGGCAGCAAAAGTACCGGCATAAAAAGGCAGGTTGCGCGTTTGCATTCGTTCCATCTGTCCGCTGTTTTCAATGCCTGTCAAAACGCCTTCATGAACCAAAAGGCCGGCTAATTTATACGGCATATACACATCTTCTTCCTTGGAAGAAGGCAAACTGTGTGGCCTGCTCACCAAAACCGCCACGTTGTTTTCTTTGAGAAAGCCGGCAATTTTATAGGATTCACGGCCACCAATGACGACTACTTTAGCTATACCCAATTCTTTGGCCAACAGGATGGCATCGATTATTTGTTTTTCATAATTTGCGTTGACAAAGAACGACTGTGAACCGTCAAACAAGCCTTTGGTTGCTTTGAGAATCAAGTTTTCAACTTCTTGTTTACCGGCATTATAGGCTTTGGCTTGAGTCAGAAAATCTTTCAGTTTGGCAACTTCATTATCATATTCTTTGTTGGGCTCGCTTCCTCCGCCACCGCCAAAACCAAATCGAGTCCTTCTGAAAAGTGCCGGCCAATTGGCATGTACGCCATCATCTATTTTGTAAGCTGCATCCTCCCAATTCCAAGCATCGAGTTGCATGATGGAAGAGGTGCCGGTTATCAAACCTCCGCGCGGAGCAACTTGGGCAATCAGCAACCCGTTTGGACGCATGCTTTCGACCACACGAGATTCGGCATTGTAGGCTATCAAGCTGCGGACGTTGGGAGTTATGAGACCTATTTCATCTTCGTCATCTGTGGCTCGGACTGCATCAATTTCGACTAAGCCTAAGGTAGAATTGGCAGAGATGAAACCCGGATAAACATGTTTCCCTTTGGCATCTATGACCCTTCCCGTGGGGGAAACATTCGTTCCGATTTGGGTGATTTTCCCCTTTTCAAAAACAAGGGTCGCATTGGGGATAACCGTTCCGTTTCCGATGTGGGCTGTGATACCCGTGATGCTAATCGTTTCAGCCTGTGCCTTTGCCGGCGGGTCTGAAGGTTGTGCTTCAGCCTGAAAGGCAAACATTGCGAAAGCAAACAAGCTTATATAAAATATCTTTTTCATTTTGATTCAGTTTGGGTTATAAATTCATAATCAAGCGAGTTGCAGTTTAGCAATTCTTGCTCTTTCTTCTTTGGAACCTGCGTTTTCAAACCTTTGTTTTTAGCCTCAATCGACCAATTAATAAGTTTGTTTCTTTCAGCTGAAATGTTTTTCAAAATTTCATCTTGTTTATCCAATTCGAAATAGAAAATGCCATCAATCATATTCTTTTCCACTCTTGCATACACTGACAACGGATTGTCTGTCCACAATACCAAATCGGCATCTTTGCCTACTTTCACACTGCCGACCCGATTGTCTATGTGCAACAATTTTGCAGGATTGAGCGTGACAAATTTCCAAGCCTCTTCTTCGGAAACATCCCCATATTTGACCGCTTTTGCTGCCTCTTGATTGAGCCGGCGCGACATTTCGGCATCATCCGAATTGAAGGAAACCACGACTCCTGCTTGCTTCATCAAAGCACCGTTGTACGGAATGGCATCTTTCACTTCGTATTTGTAGGACCACCAATCCGAAAAAGTTGATCCACCTACACCGTGTGCCACCATTTTATCGGCTACTTTATAACCTTCCAAAATATGGGTGAAAGTGTTTACACGAAATCCAAACCGATCGGCTACTTTCATCATCATGTTGATTTCTGATTGCACATAAGAGTGGCAGGTGATGAATCGCTCACCGTTGAGAATCTCCACCAACGTTTGCATCTCCATATCATATCGCGGCGAAGGCGTGCGTTGCTTGTCTTTGGCAGAAAGTTTGTTGTACGTTTTCCATTTTGCTTCATATTCCCTGGCACGGGTAAAATAGTCTACATAGACTTGCTCCACGCCCATGCGACTCTGCGGGAAACGGGTCGGGTTGGCAATCCCCCAGTTGGATTGTTTAACATTTTCCCCCAATGCAAATTTGATAAACTTAGGCGCAGCTTTAAAAATCAAATCCTCCGGAGCTTCTCCCCATTTGAGTTTGATGATAGCCGAACGGCCGCCAATCGGGTTGGCCGATCCGTGAAGCAATTGGGAAATGGTAACGCCGCCGGCGAGATTTCGATACAGGTTGATATCTTCCGAATTGATGACATCCTCCATTTGTACTTCCGCAGACGAATTGCTGCCACCTTCATTGACAGAACTCAACCCGATGTGCGAGTGTTCGTCGATGATACCGGAAGTAAGGTGTTTCCCCGTTGCATCAATCACTTTGGCAGCCGGATCGGAAAGATTGGCTCCGACTTTGATAATTTTTCCGTCTTTGACCAGTACATCTGTATTTTTGAGGATACCATCAGATTCATTGGTCCAAACCGTGGCGTTCTTAAAAAGTACGGTTTGTGCTTTTTGTTTTTCTGCAAATCCGAAAGGAACGTTTGGATAAGAAATGGCTATTATTTCGGGCTGTTTGTCTTTTTTGTCTCCTTTTCCATTTTCCTTGTTCGGTTCAGTTTGCTTGGCAGTCCAAACAATTTCTTTGCCATTTTCGAGTTGGCCTTTGCCGGCAAGATTATCCGATTGAGCCACTTTACCATAGAGCCGCACATAAGTGGTTTCTTTTAATCCGCTCGGTTTGTACAACAAATTCAACCAACCGTTGTCATAGTCAATTTTAGTTGCTAATTTGGTGGAATCCTGAGTTATCTCTGCTTTGGGTTTAAATAATTCACCGGTAATTTTTAAGATGTATTTTGAACCCGCTACCGTTAAGTCATATTCGCCTCTAACATCTACAAAATTCAAATCGTTGAGTGTGTTGCGGCGGCCTTGTACCCAATTGTCGTAGAGGATGGTTTTGCCGTCAAAAATATCACCTGAGGTGACAATAAAGTTAGCCAAAGCTCCATTTTGCAATGTTCCCAACTCGTTGCTTTTCCCGATAATGGCCGCAGGCCGTGTGGTCAAAGCTTCAAGCGCAACAGTTTTGTCTAAGCCATATTCGACGGCTTTTCTGACATTCTCAAGAAAATTTTTGGTTGACTTTAAATCGGAAGCCGTCAAGGTGAACTTGACTCCGTTTTTTGCAAGAATAGCAGGATTGGCGGGTGCTTGATTCCAAATACGTAAATCTTCCAGAGAAACATTCGAAGCCATCAGGGGGTCACTTACGTCATAAGCTTCCGGAAAATTAACCGGGACGATAAGCGATAGGCCTGATTTTGCAATTTCAGCAACACGTTCAAATTCGTTCCCGCTACTTTTTACGATATAAGAAACACCCAATTCTTTCGATAATTTGGCAACATTTAAAACCTTCAATTTATCACCTCCATCAAATATCTGCGGAAGGTTTTTGTTTTTTAAATAGGCTTTTATGGATAGGTCTCTCTTGTCGTGCTTGCTGTTTTGATACCAATTTGCATCATACGTAAATTGCCTAATCAACGAGGTCATTCCCATTTGTGAAGAAG
>PFUR01000043.1 GCA_002790195.1 Flavobacteriales bacterium CG_4_9_14_3_um_filter_40_17 | reverse complement strand
CAGTGTAAAAAGCCAACCGCACAAACAGCACATTTGGTTTTTGCCGACACAAAAGCCAACGCTGAAAAAACCAAAAGAGCTGTTTTTTGCCAACGCATACGGCAGAAAATTATAACTTTGTGAAATGGACAAATTGACCAAAGAACAAAGGCGAAAAAATATGCAAGCGGTAAAGAGCAAAGGCTCAAAAATTGAGACCAGACTTGCAAAAGCACTTTGGGCAAAAGGCTACCGATATAGAAAAAACAACAAAACCATATTTGGAAAACCCGATTTATCTTTTAAAAAGTATAAAATTGCTATCTTTGTGGATAGCGAATTTTGGCACGGAAAAGATTGGGAAAAACGCAAACACGACCACAAAACGAATCAAGATTTTTGGCACGCCAAAATTGAAAGAAACATTGAGCGAGACAAAGAAGTAAATGCCGAATTGTTGAAAACAGGGTGGACAACTTTGCGATTTTGGGGTAAGGAAATAGAAAAAGACTTGGTAACTTGCGTAAACAAAATTGAGTACGAAATTAAAAATGCAAAACGTAAAAACAACATTTGAAAACATAGACGGTCAAATCTTCAAAATTGACATTATTGAGCCTGAAAACCCTCAACAGGCTTCGTTTACGCATTTTTTACACAACCACAAAAACGGAGTTTCACACTTTTACAAAAAAGATGCTATTGGCTTCGTTAAAGAATATTTAACAAAAGAATATCCGGAAAATGAAATAACAAACAAAGCAGCAGAAGAAGCCCTGCAATACTTGATTTTCAACAATCAAGGCACTGTTCCATTTCCTGCACCGGAAAAACCAAAGTTCAAATTTATTGACCTTTTTGCCGGAATTGGCGGGTTTCGTTTGGCTTTGCAAAATCTTGGAGGAAAATGTGTTTTCACAAGTGAATGGGACAAATATTCAAAGAAAACCTATCGAGCCAACTTTGGCGAAATACCGTTTGGCGACATTACAAAACCCCAAACCAAAGGTTTTATACCTGACGGATTTGATGTTTTATGTGCAGGTTTTCCTTGCCAAGCTTTTTCCATAGCCGGAAGACGTGGTGGGTTTGAGGACACAAGAGGAACCTTGTTTTTTGACGTAGCAGAAATCATAAAAAAGAAACAGCCAAAAGCTATTTTCTTGGAAAATGTAAAGGGTTTGAGAAACCACGACAAAGGAAAAACTTTAGCAACTATTTTAAACGTTCTTCGTGAAGATTTGGGCTATTTTGTTCCCGAACCGCAAATATTAAACGCAAAAGAATTTGGAGTTCCCCAAAATAGGGAACGAATTTTTATTGTCGGTTTCAGAAAAGATTTAGGAATAACAGATTTTCAATATCCCGAACCAACTAAAAAAGATTCAGTTTTAGAAGATATTTTGGAAGAAAATGAAGTTTCTGTAAAATACTATCTTTCTACAACTTATGTACAAACATTAAAAAATCACAGAGCAAGACACGAAAGCAAAGGAAACGGTTTTGGCTATGAAATTATTCCAAATGACGGAACTGCAAACGCAGTTGTTTGTGGTGGAATGGGAAGAGAAAGAAACTTAGTTTTTGACGATAGATTAACCAATTTCAAGCCGGTAACAAACATTTCCGGAAAAGTAAACCGAGAAGGAATAAGAAAAATGACACCGAGAGAATGGGCAAGACTTCAAGGATTTCCGGACAATTTCAAAATTGTTGTTTCAGACGCTCAAGCCTACAAACAATTTGGAAACTCTGTTGCTGTTCCTGCAATTCAGGCAACCGCAAATAAAATAATAGAAAAACTAACAAAAAAGAATGCTAACAGGAAATAAAGGCGAATGGAGTGAAATTTACGCACTTTTTAAACTTCTCGGAGACAAAGAACTAAATCTTGGAAACAAAGAAATTGAGAAAATTCAAGGTATTGTTTATCCTATTTTAAAAATCTTACGTTCAGAGACAAATGGAGATTTTGAGTATTCAATCAAAGACGAAATTGTATTTGTAACAGGAAGTTCTGAAACTTTACGAATCCCTATTACCACTTTCAAAGAAAAAGCATTATTACTTCTCAACAAAATAAAAGAAAGCAAAGAACGTACTTTTTCTGTTCCGGAAATTGAGGGGTTTATGCAATCCATAAATTGTATTTCCTTAAAAGCAAGTTCTACTGCAAAAACGGATATAACAATAGTTGTCCACGACCAAAGAACTAATCAACAACCAACGCTTGGATTTAGTATAAAATCCCAACTCGGCAGCCCTTCTACTCTACTAAATGCAGGAAAAACAACCAATTTTATTTACAAAATTGTTGGTACAAACCTGACTGAAAATGATATAACACAAATCAATTCTATTGATACGAGAAGTAAAATAATGGACAGGATTGTTCAAGTTCAAAGCAGAGGTGGAAAGCTTGAATTTATAAAAACTGAAAAGCAGGTATTTTCAAATAATCTTGTCTTGATAGATAGTTTGCTTCCTGAGATTTTATCTCAAATCGTATTTGACTTTTATTCAAGTGAGTTTTCACATTTAGCAGATTTGGTCAATTCAACAGCAGAAAAAAATCCTTTAAACTTCGACATAGAGAACGAACATAAGTTTTACAAATACAAAATCAAGCGTTTTTTAACAGATGTGGCACTTGGAATGATGCCATCAAAAGTTTGGACGGGAGAATATGACGCAACAGGTGGTTATTTGGTAGTCAAAGAAAATGGAGATGTTTTGTGCTACCACATCTATAACAGAAACGAATTTGAGAATTACTTGTTAAATAATACCAAACTCGATACTGCGAGTTCATCTCGACACGGATTTGGCGAAATCTACCACGAAAATGGCGAGTTGTACTTCAAACTGAACTTACAAATAAGGTTTATCAAATAGCCAACGCATAAAACCATACACATTGCCAAGTCGCACCACCCACCGCACCACCAAAACTTGTCAAAGAGTATGGTTTTGCCAACGCTGAATGACAAGCAGAACGGAAAAAAGCCAGCAGAGAACAATGTGTATAAGCAATAGCGGTTGAATTGCCAGTCTGAAAGTTTTGGGATTTTTGCTATCTTCGTGCTTAACCGAACAGTTAGTGCTTAGAAATGCCCTACGTTTCATACCCGAGACCGTTAGCACACATACTAAAAAAAGCCAACCGCTTAAAATAGCATCAAAATCATTAAATAAAAAATACCCATGATCAACCTGATTAGCGACACCGTAACCAAACCCACACCGGGTATGCTCGATGCCATGATGCACGCTGAAGTGGGCGATGATGTATTTAAACACGATCCTACAGTCAACGCCTTGGAAGCTAAATTAGCCAAACTTTTCGGAAAAGAAGCCGCTTTGTTTTTTCCGAGTGGCACGATGGCAAACCAAACAGCAATTAAAATTCACACCCAGCCGGGCGAACAATTAATTTGCGATAAATGGGCACATATATTCAACTACGAAGGCGGCGGCGCATCTTTCAACAGCGGAGTTTCTTGCCGCTTGGTTGATGGAAACCGGGGCATGATGACTGCCGAACAGGTTGAAGCCGTCATCAACCCGCCGGATTTTTACCACAGCCCGTTGACCACTTTGGTGGAAGTTGAAAACACCACCAATCGGGGCGGAGGTGCTTGCTGGGATTTTGAGGAACTCGTAAAAATAAAAGCTGTTTGCGAGAAACATGGGCTGGCTTACCACCTCGATGGAGCCCGTTTGTGGAATGCCATGGTCGAAACCGCTGCAACACCCAAAGATTATGGCCGCTTGTTCGATACTATTTCCATTTGTTTGTCTAAAGGTTTGGGTGCGCCGGTCGGATCCGTTTTGGTTGGAACAAAAAAACATATGCAAAAAGCACTGCGTATCCGGAAAGTGTTCGGCGGCGGCATGCGGCAAGCTGGTTTTTTGGCGGCAGCAGGCATTTATGCCATTGACCATCAATGGGAAAGATTAAAAGAAGATCACCGCAAAGCGAAAGAATTGGGTGGAGCCCTCAGCAAACTTTCACAGGTTGATTTTGTTGAAGAGGTAGAAACCAACATCGTCATTTTTCAGCTCAGACCCAACGAAGATATCGCCGGATTCATGCAACTACTCCAAGAAAATAAGATTTTGATTTCCAACATGGGACAAGGTAAACTCAGGATGGTCACTCATTTAGATTATACGGATGCCATGCACCAGCAGGTTATGGAGGTTTTGGGAAATATTTAGGAATAAATAATTCTGTTAAAATAATTTTTGTAAAACCCGAAGGTTTGTCTACTTTTATAATCATTTTCATACAAACTAACTCAACCGCATGAAAAAAATAAAACTCATCACGCTTGTTTCGCTTACTTTTGCTGTCGCTTGTAAACAATCAAAAGAAGAAGATTTGACCTTAAAAATTTCCCCACCGACAGCTGAAGTTAAAGAAACAGTTTTAGAAAAGCATGGTGATATCCGCGTTGATCCTTATTATTGGATGAACGAAAGAGACCATCCCGAAGTCATCGATTACCTCGAAAGAGAAAACGACTATTTCGATAGAATGACCAACCATACAAAAGGCTTACAAGAAAAAATCTTTACAGAAATCAAATCCCGCATCAAAGAAGATGACCAAAGCGTTCCCTATAAAAAGAATGGTTATTGGTACATCACTCGATTTGAAACCGGAAAAGATTACCCCATTTATTCCCGCAAAAAAGAAAGCATAGACGCACCCGAAGAAATTTTGTTTGACTGCAACAAGATGGCAGAAGGGCATCCTTACTTCAGGTTAGCGGGGCTGAACGTAAGCCCTGACAACAACCTCGTTGCCTACGGAATTGATACAGTCAGCCGCAGAAAATACACGGTTTTTATCAAGAATCTGGAAACGGGCGAAGTTTATCCGGAAACCATTGAAAATACCACCGGAGGCTCTACTTGGGCAAATGACAACAAATCTTTGTTTTATACGAGGAAAGACGAGGTAACCCTTCGTTCCGATAAAATATACAAACACCTCTTAGGTACAAAAACGGCTGCGGATGAATTAATTTTTGAAGAAACTGATGAAACTTTCAGTACCTATATTTACAAAACAAAATCTGAAAAGTATTTAGTCATCGGTTCAGAAAGTACATTGACCTCGGAATTTCGGTTTTTAGAAGCTGACAATCCTTCCGGGACTTTCAGGATTTTCCAACCCCGTGAACGCGGTTTAGAGTATTCATTCTCTCATTATGGAGATAATTTTTACATCTTGACCAACAAAGACGGTGCTACCAATTTCAAATTAATGAAAACACCGATAACGCAAACAAACAAAGGGCATTGGGTAGATTTGATACCACATCGAAAAGACGTAATGCTCGAAGATGTCGAAATTTTTAAAGAATTTTTGGTGTTGGGTGAGCGCACAAATGGACTGAACAAAATTCGCTTTATTCGCTGGGACGGAAAGGAAGATTATTATTTACCCTTTGAATCAGAAACCTATAATGCCGGAAGCAACATCAATGTAGAATTTGACACGGATTGGTTTCGATACAGTTATGAATCGATGGCAACCCCTGCTTCGGTAATTGAATTTAACATGAAGACCCGAGAGAAAAAAGTTCTCAAAGAACAAGAAGTATTGGGCGGGACGTTTGACAAAAACAAGTACGAAGAAAAGCGGCTTTGGGCAACAGCCCGCGATGGTAAAAAAGTTGCCATTTCCCTTGTCTATCGAAAAGGAATCAAAAAAAATGGAAAATCTCCACTTTTGCAATATGGCTACGGTTCTTACGGCTCAACAGTCGAACCCGGCTTTTCTGTATCACGCTTGAGTCTTTTAGATCGTGGCTTTATCTATGCCATTGCACATGTTAGAGGCGGTGAATATTTAGGTAGGCCGTGGTATGAAGACGGGAAATTGTTAAACAAAAAAAACACGTTTACCGATTTTGTCGACTGTACGAAGTTCCTAATAAATCAAAAATTTACTTCACCCAAACACATGTATGCACAAGGCGGATCGGCAGGTGGATTGTTGATGGGCGCAGTTTTAAATATGGCACCGGAGCTTTATCACGGTGTGATTGCCGAGGTTCCTTTTGTAGATGTCGTCACCACCATGCTCGATGACAGCATTCCGCTCACCACTTCCGAATACGATGAATGGGGCAATCCTAATGAAAAAATATATTTCGATTACATGAAATCCTATTCGCCATACGATCAGGTCATTGAGCAAGATTACCCGAATATTTTAGTGACCACGGGTTACCATGATTCGCAAGTGCAATATTGGGAACCGGCCAAGTGGGTGGCTAAATTGAGAAATCTGAAAACCGATAAAAACAAGCTTTTATTCCATATAAACATTGAGGCAGGGCACAGTGGAAGTTCGGCTCGTTTTGAATCCATCAAGGAAACGGCACGTGAATATGGCTTTTTGTTAGATTTGGAAAATATTAAAGAGTAATCTGTAAAATAAAACTTAAATTTGCAACGTTTTTTGAGTTCCTACAATGAACTCTAACCCAAAAAGACTGAATATGGAAGACTGTAGTAGAATCTACGATAGTGTACTCGACTTGATAGGCAATACACCATTGATTAGAATCAATCGAATCACTCAAAACCTTCCCGGCAACTATTATGCAAAAGTTGAGGCTTTTAATCCGGGACATTCTACCAAAGATAGAATAGCGCTTCACATTATCGATACTTTTGAAAAACAGGGGCTTTTAAAGCCCGGGGCAACCGTTATCGAAACCACTTCCGGCAATACGGGTTACAGCATCGCGATGGTGAGTATCATCAAAGGCTATGATTGTGTTTTGGCGGTCACATCTAAGTCTTCTAAGGACAAGATAGATATGTTGCAAAACATGGGTGCGAAGGTATATGTTTGCCCGGCAAATGTAAGCGCAGACGACCCGCGCTCCTATTATCAAGTTGCCAAACGGCTGCACGAAGAAATCAAGGGCTCGGTTTACATCAACCAATATTTCAACCCGCTGAATATAGACGCACACTATTTGACAACCGGCCCCGAAATTTGGAAACAAACCCAAGGAAAAATTACCCATCTTATTGCTTGCAGCGGAACCGGCGGGACTATTTCCGGAACGGCTAAATATTTGAAAGAACAAAATCCGGACATCAAAATTATCGGTGTGGATGCTTACGGGTCTGTACTGAAAGCATATCACGAAACCGGTGAATTGGATCCATCTGAGATTTATCCTTACCGCATCGAGGGATTGGGCAAAAATCTGATTCCAGCCGCCACAGACTTTGATATTATCGATTATTTTGAAAAAGTGACAGACGAAGCTAGCGCACATAGAGCTCGCGAAATTGCCCGTACGGAAGGGCTGTTTGTGGGATACACCAGCGGTGCGGTCACCCAGGCTATATTCCAATTGGCTGATGCGGGTTCGTTTGACAAAAATAGCCACGTCGTAGCAATTTACCCGGATCACGGGTCGCGTTATATGTCAAAAATATACAGCGAACAATGGATGGCCGACCAAGGTTTTTTTGACAGCCAAAACGAGAAAACAGAGAAAAGGGTGGAGTTTATTAGGTAGTTTACATTAAAAAATTGAATACAAATGTAAATTCAAGTGCTTATACCTTTGCCAATGTTTTCAAAAATTACTTTTTGAAAATCTACATTTTTAGCGGTTTAAGTTTTTATCTACCAAAAAAAAGTGATTTTTAGATATAAACCTCAGCTGATACTGACTTTTTTAAGCAAGTAAACATCTCTGCACCACTAAATTTCATTTTAGTATTAGCCATAATCTTGTTAAGCTTTGGTGTGGGAGTCCATTTTTGCAACCCTTCCATTTAAACTTTACCATTTTGTTAACGTTTACCTTTTTTAAAATATTCGTACATTTAAATCGATTTTAAATTGCTCTTTTTCAACAAGCGCAATTGGCGATTATTTATTTTTAATTAGAATTTTGTAGTGTATGAATATAGCCATTGTGTGTTACCCGACTTTTGGAGGTAGTGGAGTAGTAGCAACAGAATTGGGCATCGCCTTGGCCAAAAAAGGGCATCAGGTGCATTTTGTCACATATAAACAACCCGTGAGGTTGGCTTTGTTGACTAAAAACGTACATTTCCACGAGGTCTATGTGCCAGAATATCCGTTGTTTCAGTACCAACCCTACGAGTTGGCGCTTTCGAGCAAATTAGTTGATACGGTCAAACTTCACAAAATAGATATTCTCCATGTACATTATGCTATTCCACACGCTTATGCCGGCTACATGGCCAAAAAAATGCTCAAAGAAGAGGGCATCGAAATCCCGATGGTGACGACCTTGCACGGGACTGACATCACTTTGGTAGGAAACCACCCATTCTACAAACCGGCGGTTACCTTCAGTATCAACAAATCGGATGTGGTGACCTCGGTTTCAGAGAGTTTAAGGGCAGACACGTTGCGGCTTTTCGACATCAAAAGGTACATTACCGTCATTCCGAATTTTATCGACATGACAAAATCTCACATTTCATTCACCGATTGTCAGCGCAGCCAGATGGCCAACGACGATGAGAAAATTATCACGCATATCAGCAATTTCAGGAAAGTGAAAAGAGTAGGCGATGTGGTGAAGGTGTTCTTCAAAATTCAGGAAAAAATACCGGCACGGTTGCTTATGGTCGGTGACGGCCCTGAGCGTGAGCGTGCTGAAAAAATAGCGAGACGGTTGGGTATTGAGGAACGGGTTATTTTTTTAGGAAACAGCAATGAAATTGAGAAAATACTTTGTTTTTCAGATTTATTCCTTTTACCATCTGAAAAAGAAAGTTTCGGACTGTCTGCACTTGAGGCGATGTCATTTGGCGTACCGGTGATATCAACCAATACAGGCGGGCTACCGGAAGTAAATCAGCAGGGGTTTTCAGGTTTTTTATCAGATGTTGGCGACATAGATGCGATGGTAGAAAAAGGATTGTACATCCTTTCAGACGAAAAAAGACACAAGATTTTTAAGGAAAATGCCAAACAAACCGCATTGAAGTTTGATGTAAATAAAGTTGTGCTTCAATATGAAGCGGTTTATGAAAGTGCGTTCAGCAACATGCTCACTTAAAATTTATTCAGCCTTAATAATATGAACGATGTCAAGTGCTTTTTTGATTCGGATGATAACTTCATTCGGATTGAAGGGTTTTGCAATAAAGTCGTTTGCTCCCAATTCAAAGGCTTGAAGGATAATCTCTTCTTGTCCTAAAGAAGTTAGAACAATAATGGGTGTGTCTTTTTTGAGTTCGTTTCTGTAGGTATTCAAAAACTCTAAACCGGATACAAATGGCATCATAATATCGGTCAAAATCAAATCGGGGTTAAACTCGTTTAACTTTTGATAGGCAAGTTTTGCATTCTTCACGGTTTCTACTATAAAATCTTCCCTTGTCAACTTAAATTTCAACATAGAGAGCACTACCGCATCATCTTCTATTATAAGTATTTTTTTCATCCGTTTTAATGATGTAACCATCACCAAAATTAAGTAAAAATCAAACGCAAAACTCAAAAGAGCTTTTTTTTAAGATAAACAAAAGGAACTGGACAATAACCAGCGGGAGCTAATCTTGTTAAAAAATGAGTCTTAAATAAATAATTTGAAAATACTCAAACGCAATTTGATGATTAATTTCCAATCATTACGGGCATCACCAACATCATGATAGATTCACCTTCATCCAAGCCATCTAAGGGTTTAAGAATTCCAGCCCGGTTGGGAAGGGACAATTCTAAGCCAATTTCTTGAGAATTGAGGTTGGTTAACATTTCCTGCAAAAACCGTGCATTGAAACCAATTTGCATATCATCACCTTGGTAATCACAAGTCAATCGCTCTTCGGCTTTGTTTGAATAGTCGAGGTCTTCTGCAGAGATATGTAGCTCGGCGCCAGCCAATTTAAGTCTGATTTGATGGGTGGTTTTATTGGAGAAAATTGAAACCCTTCTAACCGAACTCAAGAAAAGATTTCGGTCGATGGTAAGCAGGTTTGGATTGTTTTTAGGAATAACAGCCTCGTAATTCGGGTATTTTCCATCTATCAATCTACACAACAAGGAGATGTTGTCAAAAGAAAATTTTGCATTTGTCGAATTATATTCTATGGTCACATCACTTTCGCTGCCGTCTAAGGTGTTTTTAAGCAAATTCAGCGGCTTTTTGGGCATGATAAATTCAGCTTGTTGAGAAGCCTGAAAATCAGTTCGGCTGTATTTTACTAATTTGTGCGCATCTGTGGAAACAAAAGTGAGCCCTTCTGTAGAAAATTGAAAAAACACGCCGGTCATTGCCGGTCGCATATCGTCGTTTCCGGTAGCGAAAACTGTTTTGCTGATGGCTGTTGACAGCACCTCGCCTTTGATTGAAATGGCAGAGGTTTCCGTCAGACTTACACGTTTGGGAAACTCATCGCTATCGGAATAGGCAAGTGCATATTTTCCCTGTCCTGAACTAATCTCAATGGTGTTGTTGTTTTCTTTGATAAAAGTCAGTGGCTGCTCTGGAAAGGTTTTGAGAATATCCAACAACAACTTCGCGGGGATAGCCAGACTTGATTTTTCGTTAGATTCTACTTCAAGTGAAGCGATGATAGTGGTTTCTAAATCCGTTGCAGAAACAGTCAACTCGTTTCGATCTAACTCAAATAAAAAATTATCCAATATAGGCAAGGTGTTGTTGTTGTTGACTACACCGCCGATGAGTTGTAGGTTTCGCAGTAAATATGAGCTTGAAACAATAAATTTCATTTTAGTTTTGATATTTAAGTATTAAGTATTAAGACTGATCAAAGGATAAATTCAACTTTTAATCTGTTAACAAATATAGGTCTTATTAAAAAGTTACCGAAACAAATTTATCAACAGTTGTTAAGAAAATATTGGACTCTTTGGATAGGAAGGTTCATGAAATTTATGAGTTAAAAATCAGTCAGTTGTAATAAAGATTATCTTTGAATTAGTTCTATATAATGTTTCAACAGCGTTCTAATTTATTTTGAAACCGGACAAAAAATAATCGGCTCGCAAATACTGAATATTACGTAAACTGTCCACGTTAAAACTCTTTCTTTCGGCATTGAACAACAATGATTTTACTGACTGATATTTTGTATTTATGATATAGCTGTATCCTTTTTTGTGATGCACCATGTTGGCGGAAAGCCGATGGGTATTCGTGTCAAAATAAAACCACCATTCATCCGAATGTTCGTTGTTTTGCGTGGGATAAATCACTTTTATCACATCTGCCGAGAGGCCATTTTCTATCAAAGTTTTTCCTTCGTACGTCCGATTGGCTTTGTCTTCCAAAAGTTTGAAAGGTTGCGCAAACACATAATATGAAGCCATAAATTCGGATGAATATTTATCAATAAGCGTTGTGTTTTGGCTCTTTACACCATCTACAAACAATTGATTTTCATCGCCATCAAAGGTGATATGATAATTTAGCTGATCTTTTTTCCATCGCATTTCACCGGAAAATTTTGGTTTGAACGAATACTTGATTTTTTGGATGACATCCGATTCGACACAGCCGTCAGGATGATACATCACGACGCGTTTTTCATACGAAACGCTGTTTATTGTTTTCCATTTGTCAATCCCTCCGTGGGCTTCGGTGGAGGCTTGAACAAGCAAAGCAGGATCTGTTTCTTTGGTTTGTTGGCAACCAAAAAGCAAAGGTATAATGAAGATAACGGGTAATTTTAATTTCAAGGAAGCTGATTTTATGGATTAAAGGTAATATTTTATAAAAACAAATATTATTTTTTTGAGCAAAGAGGCAATCTCAGCGAACCGTCCGTTTTGTTTGCCTTCTTCGGAATAAATCAATTATTTTTGATATTCGTTTTAGACCGGTTTAACGTCAATATAGTTTTAAAGCTAGTGTTTTTGATAAAATGATTTAAAAAATTGCCACTGCAAAATGATCGGTTTCTTTTGGGTAATTAAAATTTCATGTAGCGCAAATCTTCTATTAAAAACACTAAATTTGCACGCCTTCGGAAATACTTTCCGACTGGCTTTCTAAAAGTACAAATCATACTTTTTTCAAAATGAAGAAAAAAAAATCTATACGTTTTCAATCGCACCCTTGGCATGGCATCCACATTGGCGAAAATGCGCCTGAAATTGTCAGGTCTTTCATTGAAATTACTCCATTGGATACTGTAAAATATGAAATTGACAAAGAATCGGGGTTTTTGAAAGTTGACAGGCCTCAAAAATTCTCTAATATTGTCCCGGCGCTTTATGGTTTTATACCGCAGACTTATTGTGCAGAAGCTGTCGCAGCATATTGTATGGAAAGAACAGGAAGGACAGGCATAGTTGGCGATGGTGACCCATTAGATATTTGTGTGTTGACCGAACGGGAAATCACCCATGGCAACCTCATTGTTCCGGCCATACCGATTGGAGGTTTCCGCATGATTGACAACGGTGAAGCAGATGATAAAATTATTGCAATACTCAAAGGTGATGAGGTTTACGGTGCTTGGGATGAATTGGCAAAATGCCCCGAATCACTCATTAAAAGGTTGAAACATTATTTTCTCACTTACAAAGGTATTCCAGGGGATGATTCACCCAACCGGGTAGAGATTACCCATGTTTATGACAAAAAGGAAGCCTTGGGAATTATTCGTGCGAGCCAGATAGATTATGTAGAACATTACGGGGAATAGGAGGTGCTATTTCACTAAAATTCCTTTGAGAAAAGCCCCCAAAACAGCTGCCACAATCACGATTAAGATAGACACATATCCAAATCCGGCCAAAACAAACAACGGTCCGGGACAAGCACCGATGAGTGCCCAACCTAGTCCGAATATAATACCACCAATCAGGTTGCGCGTATATTGTTTGGGTTTGGGTTCTATAACAATCGGGTTTCCTTCATAATCTTTCAGATTTTTTCTTTTGATGATTTGCAAGGCAATCACACCCAACACGACCGCTAAGCCAATCACGCCATACATGTGAAAAGACTCGAAGCGGAACATTTCGATGATTCTGTACCAAGAGACGATTTCGGCCTTGACCAATATGATTCCGAATCCGATGCCAATGAATAAAAATTTTATAAGTTTCATTATTGTAAGTTTTTATAGTGGAAAAATCAAGGGAAACAGAAAGTGTGCCATCACCAAGCCGCCGATAAAAAAACCGATGACGGCCACCAAAGAAGGAAGTTGGAGATTGCTCAACCCGCTGATGGCATGGCCGGAAGTACAACCGCCTGCGTAGCGCGTGCCAAATCCTACCAAAAAGCCACCTATCGAAAGCACAAACAACACTTTGGGATTGGACAATGAATCCATAGCAAATATTTCTTCGGGCAAAAACATGCCACCTGCGTTTTTAAATCCCAAATTGGTCAGCCAAGCTGAAGTCTCAACCGAAATGTGTGAAGTTTCATTGGTCATCAGAAATTGTCGGCTGATAAAACCACCGAGTAAAGCTCCCAAAATAAAAACCAAATTCCATTTTTGGGATTTCCAGTCGGTTTTAAAATAATCACTGATTTTTCCGGCTCCCAACATACTGCACGCAGTTTCTAAGTTGGAGGAAACGCCAAATCTTTTACCATATAAAATCAAAAAAACCATTATCAAAGCGATAACGGGTCCGGCGACATACCAAGGCCAAAATGAAAAAAGTACTTCCATGAATTTTTTTCACGAAAGTACTTTGTCAAAACCTCAAAAGCAATAACAATATGAAAACATTTTTTTTTAAAAAAACAACTTATTAGACTAATGATCACCATACCCAACATTGTTTATTTTTCCTTTGAAAACGTGGTTTTGTATTGCCACATAAAAAATAACAATGTCAAAGCGATGGGTTATTCTTGTAGAATAAATTGTCAAAGTTTTGTTTTATTCGATAGACTCATGTTGTCTCCAGTTGTTTTTTAGCATTTTTCCAAAAAAAATTAACAGTAGATGAAAAAAATAATAATCATCTGCGTAGTAGGAGTAGAATTCAGTTTTTAAAACAAATTTTTAGTAATTAATCGTTAAACACAAACAAAATGAAAAAAGTATTTTTTTTTAGTAGCCTATAATTTACATTACTTCAACATGTCATCGTTTATCCTATAGTAAATATTATAAAAGCCGCAAGTATAATATCAGTTCTTGGTCTTGTATTTTTTTTATTCTCCAAACCACCATTTGGGTTTAAATACTTTTTTTACCAATCCAAAATTTTTTATGGAAAGTGCTTCTATGTGTTTTACAATATCCTCTATGGAATCTGAAATGAATAGAAGTTCTATACCGGTAGCATTTATGCTCTCATTTTCTTTCATCCCTTGAATATGCTGATACAATTTTTTTGATATTCCGAATCAGAAATCAACACTGGAAAATTTTGGATGATTTTGGTTTGTATTAGGGTAAGAACTTCAAATAGTTCATTTAATGTACCAATGGCCTACAAAGTGCATTTTTTGAACGCATTAATAAAAGAGAATTGCACTTTAAATGTAAACAGCAATTCTTTAAATCTGGAAAGAGGACCACTTACAAACAAGCTTTCTCCGATTGTTAAATGTGATTTATTTCTTATATTCATCTAACTATTATTAGTTGGTTTTCTTATAACTCCAAACCGCTAATACGTTCATAATAAACGCATAAAGCAATGTTTTAGAAAACTGGGGTAGCATATCGGTAAAAGTGGA
>PFUR01000060.1 GCA_002790195.1 Flavobacteriales bacterium CG_4_9_14_3_um_filter_40_17 | reverse complement strand
CTTGTGGTGCCATCAATTCGGCAGCCTTGTTGTTGAAATCGGCCAACCCAAATCATCCCAAGGGTTTAGGTAACAGTTCAGATGTGGTAGGACGAAACTACATGGCACACAACAACTCGGCCTTGTTAGCCATCTCCAAAAAACCCAACCTCACCAAATTCGGAAAAACCTTTGCGGTAAATGATTATTATTTTGGAGCGGATGACTTTAAGTTTCCTCTAGGTCACATCCAAATGCTGGGGAAATCGGATCCGGTGATGTACAAAGAAGATGCTCCAGCTATCGCACCCGGATTTGCCTTGGAACTAATGGCCAACCATGCCCTCGATTTTTGGATGACCTCGGAAGATTTGCCCAATCCTGAAAACCGTGTTACATTGACCAAAGACGGTCAAATAAAACTAATTTACAAAGAAAATAATCTGGAAGGTCACCAACGCCTTCAGAAAAAATTAAAATGGATGGTAGAACATGCAGGCTGCGAATCGCATCTTTTCCCAAGCAATCTCTATTTGGGTAAAAAAATTCCGTTGGCAGGCACAGCCCATCAATGTGGTACCATACGTTTTGGCACCGATCCCAAAACCTCCGCCTTGGATATTTGGTGCCGGTCGCATGAGGTAGAAAACCTTTTTGTGGTGGATGGTAGTTTTTTTCCATCAAGTTCGGCAGTCAATCCCGGACTGACCATTATCGCAATGGCACTTCGGGTGGGAGATTTTATCAAAAAAGAAATTTTTGCTAACTCGACGTCAAACTAATGTATAGTCAAAAACCATTTGTATCGCTTTTTGTTGCAGTATTTATTGCTTTTACCGCATTAAACACCTTCTCACAAACTGCCAAACGGATTAGTGAAATTACGGTTACCGTAAGCGATTTACATAAAGCCCTTCCTTTTTATACCCAAGTGTTACCGTTTAAAGTTTTGGATTCGTTTTCAATGGATTCCAAATCTTCGATGTTGCTATACAACCTACCCTACAACCAAGCCGCTGCTAAAATGGTGCGCTTGAAATTGGGTGAACAAACTTTTGTCTTGCAAGAGTTTCCGAATATTGACCACCAAAATGGTATTCCCGAAGATTCCAAAAGCAACGATTTGTGGTTTCAGCATATCGCCATTGTGGTTTCAGATATGGAAAAAGCCTATGAAATTCTTCGGAAAAACAGGGTGGCGCACGTGTCAACGTCACCTCAAACTTTACCCGATTATATCACAGCAGCAGCCGGTATCAAAGCATTTTATTTTAAGGATCCAGACGGGCATAATTTGGAAATCATTTACTTTCCTCCGGGAAAAGGCAATCCAAAATGGCAGCACAACAACACGGCAATTTTTCTAGGCATAGACCATTCTGCCATCGGCGTTTCCAATACGCCAAAGCAACAAGCATTCTATGAATCGCTGGGGTTAAAACTTGTTGGGAAAAGTGAAAATTACGGTTCGGAACAAGAACACCTAAACCAAATTTTTGGCGCACGATTGGAAATTTCCGGACTCGTGGCGCAACAAGGTATCGGCATCGAATTTTTGGAATACATCGCGCCGCCCGGCGGCAGAACATATCCCGAAAACAGCAAGGCTACAGACCTTTGGCATTGGCATTCCTCTATAGAAGTGTCCAATTTGGATGTGCTGTATCAACAATTAAAAAACCTGAATATCGAAATCATTTCCAAGGAAATCGTCAACCTTAAAAACACCAAACTCGGCGCATCAAGAGGGTTGTTAATCCGCGATTTAGATGGGCATGCTATTTTAATTTATGAGCAATAATCAAACATTAAATATTTAAACAATAAAATTATACAGATGGTACAAAAACCCAACAAACGACTTTTAGGCCAAACGGCTATCATTACAGGTGCAAATTCAGGAATTGGCGTTGCTATTGCTAAATCTTTAGGCATGGAAGGCGCAAATATTATTATTAATTATATTGTAAATCTGGAAGCCGCCGAAGAAGTAGCACATTCCATTTGCAAAGACGACCTCTGTGGCCGCGCCATCACTTTCAAAGCCGATGTGAGCAAAGAAGACCAAGTACAAGCCATGTTTCAAACCGCCATCAAGGAATTTGGTACAGTTGATATCGTGGTTCCCAACGCCGGGATTCAACGGGATTATCCTTTGCACGAAATGCCTTTAAGTGAATGGCAAAAAGTAATGGATGTAAACCTCACCGGACATTTTCTGTGTGCACGAGAAGGCTTAAAGGAATTTATTCGCCGCGGACACCGCCCGGAAGTTTCTAAAGCCTTGGGGAAAATCATTCATATCAGTTCCGTACACGAAGTTATTCCTTGGGCAGGGCATGCCAATTATGCAGCCTCTAAAGGTGCTATTGTAATGCTCATGCAGAGTATCGCTCAGGAATATGCGCCTATGAAAGTTCGCGCCAACAGCATTGCGCCAGGAGCCATTAAAACGCCTATCAATAAAGAAGCTTGGGACACACCCGAAGCCCTAGAAAAACTAAACCATTTGATTCCGTATAAACGCATTGGCGAACCGGAAGATATCGGTTCGGCTGCCGTGTGGTTAGCCTCCGACGAATCGGATTACATCAACGGAACGACCATTTTTATCGATGGTGCCATGACCTGTTATCCCGGTTTCACCACAAACGGTTAATTCAATTTTTGAATATCATACAAACAATAATAAAGCAATTAGTTGCATAAATAGCACAAGAAATGAACAAGGAACAAGAACGTTTGGATTCCCACTACAAAGAAGGGAAAAATTGGCTAAAATGGGGTCCATACCTCAGTGAACGCCAATGGGGCACGGTTCGCGAAGATTACAGCGAACACGGTGAAGCATGGGATTATTTTCCACACGACCATGCTCGCAGTCGGGTCTATCGCTGGGGTGAAGATGGCATTGCCGGCATAACCGACAGCCTTAACCGCCTTAACTTTGCCGTGGCACTTTGGAACGGCAAAGATCCCATCATCAAAGAACGTCTTTTTGGGCTTACAGGTCCGCAAGGCAATCACGCCGAAGATGTTAAGGAGTTGTACTATTATCTGGATAGCACGCCCACCCATTCCTACATGAAGCATTTGTACAAATATCCGCATGCTGCTTTTCCGTATGAACAATTGGTGCAAACGAACCGAAATCGTTCTAAACAGGAAACCGAATTTGAAATCCTAGATACGGGTGTGTTCGACAATCAAAAATATTTTGATGTTTATACCGAATACGCCAAAGCCGATGAAGAGGATTTACTTATCAAAATAAGCGTTTACAACCGAAGCGATGAAGAGGCACCTATTTCGGTTTTACCCAATTTTTGGTTTACCAATTTGTGGAGCTTCGGCTTGCAAAAGGAAAAACCCGTTTTAGAATTGCTAAAAACGGAAAAAGATTTTTCTGAAGTGAAAGCGCATCATTCCAAATTAGGAGATTATTTTTTCTATTTTGAAAATCCAGATCGGACACTTTTCGCTGAAAATGAAACCAATACCGAACGGCTCTACGGCCAGCCTAACAGCACTGACCGACCCAAAGATGCGATTAATGATGCCGTTATCTCTGGCCATTATACTAAGTTTGATGAGATAACCCAAGGCACCAAATTTTCTCCACTCTATGAAAGGGTTGTGCCTGCTGGAAAATCGGTGGTATTTAAGTTTAAATTGACAAAAAAACAAGCGAAAACAAATCCCTTAAAGGCAACTTTTGATAAAGTATTTAAAGAAAGACTTCAAGAGGCTGATGAATTTTACAAAACATTCACCAATCCGGAAACACATCCCGATTTGGCCAACATTCAACGCCAAGCTTTTGCAGGAATGTTGTGGTCCAAGCAGTACTACTACATAGACATCCCGCAGTGGCTCAACGGTGATAAAGGACAAGTACCTCCTCCTGAAGGTCGAAAAAAGGGACGCAATTCCAACTGGAAAACACTCAACAATCAAGACATCATTTCCATGCCCGACAAATGGGAATATCCCTGGTATGCAGCTTGGGACTTGGCTTTTCACTGTGTGCCTTTGGCTATGGTCGATGCTAATTTTGCCAAAGAACAACTCGTTTTATTTCTGCGTGAGTGGTACATGAAACCCAACGGGCAACTGCCTGCTTATGAATGGGCTTTTGGCGATGTGAATCCGCCCGTACATGCTTGGGGTTGTTTGCAAGTCTATCGTTTAGATAAAGAAAAAACTGGAAAAGGCGATGTGAATTTCCTTAAAAAAGTATTTCAAAAACTGCTTATCAATTTCACTTGGTGGGTTAACCGAAAGGATTATAAAGACAACAATATTTTTGAAGGCGGATTTTTGGGATTGGACAACATTGGAGTGTTCGACCGCAGTTCGGCCATTCCTGGTGGTGGCCATTTAGAACAAGCCGATGGCACGAGTTGGATGGCGATGTACAGTTTGAATATGCTGGATATGGCACTCGAGATTGCCCAAGAAGACCCGATTGGTTTCGAGGATGTAGCTACCAAATTTTTGGAACATTTTGTCTATATCGCAGAGGCTTTAAATCAACGTTCAGAGGAATGGACTGGTTCTTGGGACGAGGAAGACGGTTTTTTCTATGATGTGCTTGGGTTGCCCGACGGAAATTATATTCCTCTAAAAGTGAGATCACTAGTGGGTTTGAGTACGCTTTTCGCCACCTTGGTTGTGGATAATGAGCGGTTGGAAAAACTACCTGATTTTAAGAGACGGCTTTTATGGTTTAAAAAATACCAACGTGAAAATGCCAAACATTTGGTCATGGATACCTTTAATGATGGTGGCGATATGCTGCTTTCTCTGGTGCCAAAAGAGCGTTTGGAGCGCGTGTTGAAAAGTTTGCTTTCTCAGGATGAATTTTTTTCTCCGTTCGGTATTCGGGCCGTATCCAAAAAACATGAAACTCCATATGTGGTGAACATTGAAGGGCAAGATTTTGGATTGACTTACGAACCTGCGGAGTCAACAACTAGCTTATTCGGTGGGAACTCGAACTGGCGCGGCCCTATCTGGATGCCCATGAATTATTTGCTCATTCAATCGCTGAAAGAATTGGATCGGTTTTATAATGGTGAAATGCACGTTTCCTGCCCTACCGATCAAGGAAATCTATGCCGATTGGGAGGCGTTGCCGATGATATTTCTGCGAACCTCATCAAAATATTTGAAAAAGACGACACTGGAAAACGTCCTGCACATGCGCTTCACGATATGTATGAAAAAGATCCGTATTTTAAGGAATTGGTGCTCTTTTACGAATATTTCCACGGCGATAATGGCCGTGGTGTGGGTGCCTCACATCAAACCGGATGGACAGGATTGGTAGCCGAGCTCATTGCAGGTAAACTAAATAAAGAAAACAAATGATCAATTTTGTAAACCCAAAATACGAATCGCTTGCAAACAAAGAATGGATTGTAACCAACGGATTGGGCGGTTATGCCTCTGGCTCACTTTCGGGTGCCAACACGCGCCGCTATCACGGTTTGTTGGTGGCATCGCTAAATCCGCCTACCCAACGGGTGCTGCTGGTTTCAAAAGTAGAAGAAACAGTCGAAGTCAATAATCAAACTTTTGAACTTTCGTCCAATAAATTTGAACATGCCGTGAATCCGAAAGGCTATCAATACCTTACCAATTTTGAACGGTTTCCTTTCCCGAAAGCCGTTTATGCAAGTCCGGAATTTTCGCTATCTAAAACCGTTTTTATGGTGTATGGAGAAAATACTACCGTGGTGGAATACGAAAACACAGGTAAACAATCTATTGGTATTCGTGTTGCTATTTTCTTAAATCACAGAGATTATCACGGCAATATGCGGGAAAATCAACACACCAATTTCTACACCGAATCGCAGGAAGGTTTCTTGAAAACGTATGCCTATTTTGGTGCCAACCCACTATTCACAAAACACGATGGAATTTTTGTGAGCCAACCCAATTGGTATAAAAATTTCGTTTACGAAAAAGAACAAAGCCGCGGTTTAGACCCAATTGAAGATACCTTTAAAATTGGGTTTGTGGAAATTCAACTCAAACCCGGTCAGATAACCCAGCTAATTTTTTCTACGGATGAAGCTATAGTTCATGCCGACGGCACCAAACTAAAAGCATCAGCAATAGAAAGATATGAATCCCTTCGACTCACAGACGATTGCTTTCTGAACGATTTGCTCGTGTCTGGAGATCAGTTTATCGTGGAGCGGAAATCGACCGAAAGTCATTCCATCATTGCCGGCTATCACTGGTTTACCGATTGGGGGCGCGATTCAATGATTGCTATGCGCGGTCTGTGCATCGATACCGGTAAACAGGATGTTTGTAAATCCATTTTAAAAACGTTTCTCAACCATATCGATGAAGGCATGTTGCCCAACCGCTTTCCCGATTCGCCCAACGATGAAGTGGAATACAACACCATCGATGCAACACTATGGCTTTTTGTGGTGCTTTACGAATACCATCAAAAATTCAAGGATGATGAATTGATTCGAAATGCTTTCGACAAACTGACAGAAATCATCCATTACCACAAAACCCAAACCCGCTACAACATCCATGAAACCCCCGAAGGTTTCATTTACGGAGGCGAAGGCATTGCACAATTGACTTGGATGGATGCACGCATTGGAGATTTCGTCGTAACAGCCCGGCACGGTTGCCCAGTGGAGATTCAGGCGTTGTGGTACAATGTCTTGAAAATCTATCACTATTTTCAATCCAGCTTAAATTTGAATGATGAACTTATAACCTCGGTTAATGACAGCATCACCAAGTTTGAATCGAATTTTGCACCGTTCTTTTTCAACGAAAAGGGATACTTGAACGATGTGGTTTTACCCACAACTTCGGTTGATGATTCTTTGCGATGCAACCAGATTTATGCGGTGAGTCTGCCGTTTACGGTTTTGAATCACGAGCAACAGCAAAAAGTACTGGATGTGGTGAGTGAAAAACTATTAACCCCTTTCGGATTGCGGACGCTCGACCCCGGACATTCCGATTTTAAACCTACTTATGGCGGTGATGTTTGGTCTCGCGATTTGGCCTATCACCAAGGAACGGTTTGGCCTTTTTTGATGAGTGAGTATGCCGAGGCCTTTCTTAAGGTATATGGTAAAAATCCCCAAAGTAACGCCCGCATAGAATCATTGCTTGGTACTTTGAAGCGGCATTTCTACAACGAAAATTGTTTTGGTGGCATCTCTGAAGTTTTTGATGGTTTAGAACCGAACCAAGGCAAAGGCACCATCCAGCAGGCGTGGTCTGTGTCGGCACTAATTAGAATGATGTATATGCTTCAAAAACAGTAAACTTTGGAAAAAACAAAACAAGTAATAGCCATCTATTTGGGGGGCTTTATGACCGGCGTGGCATTGGTGCTTTTTCCGGCAGCAGGAAGCATCTTAACAAGTGTTGAACATCACGGATTTTCGAGCAGTCAGTTCGGTAGTATTTTTACGCCTCAAATTATCATGGCGATTCTTTCATCTTTGTATGCATCGAAATTGGCAGACAAAATCGGCATGAAAAAAGTATTGCTCTACGGATTGTTTGCTTTGGTGCTTTCAACAGCTTTGCTAACCGCCAGCCAAGGTTTAGAAGGCAATGTTACTGCCGCTTTTGTGATGGTATTAGTGGCTACTGGATTTTTGGGAATCGGTTTTGGGTTTAGTCTTACGGCACTCAATCCTTTTGCTTACCAGTTATTCGTTGGTAAAGAAACTTCTGCACTTACGGCACTGCATTTTTTCTTGGGAATAGGCACGGCCACTTCACCCTTGCTCATTAGCTATTTTACTTCCTTAGAAATGTGGTGGGGTGCTTCTTTAGTTACTTCTATAATTTTGTTGCTTCTATTAATTTTCACTTGGCGATTACCTCTAAAATTAGAGACAGAAACTGCTGAAATGGAAGTTTCGGCAGATACTGTAAGGTTCAAAATTTCTGGCAGACTGTGGTGGTACATTACCGCTGTATTTTTTTACGGTGCGTGTGAGGCTACTTTTGGAAGTTGGGGTTCGGTTTTCTTAGAGAAACAAGGCGGACTTTCCATAGCCAAGGCATCGCTTGGATTGTCCCTTTTTTGGGGCTCGGTTGCCGTTGGTAGAATACTATTTGCCCTGTTGGCACTCAAGTTTAAAACCAATTGGCTATACGTATCTGCACCCTTTGTGTTGGCATTGTTGTTCTATTTGTTGCCACTGGCCAATTCCGAAGTGCTTTATCTTTGCGCCATGGCGTTGGGCGGTTTGGTAATTTCGTTTATGTTGCCTAAATCGTTCAGCAATGCTACTGCTGACTTCCCAAAAAATGCTGCTCTTGTATCTGGATTTTTGGTAGCTGCCTTGCAATTGGGAACCGGTTTTAGTGCCAATGTCATCGGTTTTTTGAATGCAGATTATTCTCTCTCTGCCCTATTTCAATTTTCGACCGTCTATGCTTTTATTTTCGGCGGGACTCTATTGTATCTCTACAAAGGATTTCACAAAATCTAAAAGCTAAATTTATGACATTTTTAAGCTACTTATTAGTCCATAAATAGCATTATTTTTTGTAAGTTCGCAATACACTCTTTTTATTTAACAATAAATCATTTTTTATGTCAAATATTGCTACCATTGAAATCAATGGAAAAAAATATGAACTTCCCATCGTTTTGGGATCCGAAAACGAAATAGCCATCGATATTAGTAAATTTAGAGATCTCTCGGGAGCTATCACAATTGACCCTGGTTTTAAAAACACCGGGGCATGCTATAGCGACATAACTTTTTTGGACGGGGAAAAGGGAATTCTTCGCTACCGGGGTTATTCGATTGAAGAATTAGCCGAAAAAGCCGATTTCCTCGAAGTTTGTTATTTGCTTATTTTTGGCGAATTGCCGACCTATTCTCAATTAGAAAAATTTCACAACGACATCCGCGAGCAATCTATCATTGCCGAGGATATGAAAAAAATATTGGACGGCTTTCCTCAATCCGCCCATCCGATGGGTGTTTTATCTTCACTGACAAGTGCACTCATTGCTTTTAATCCTTCTTCTGTCAATGTTACTTCAGAAGAAGCTATCTACAAAGCCATCGTGAAAATTTTAGGTAAGTTTCCCGTGTTGGTAGCTTGGACGCATCGCAAACATCAGGGTTTGCCACTCGAATATGGAGATGAAGATTTGGGCTATGTGGAAAACATTGCAAAGATGATGTTCAAAAAACCAAACAAAGAATACAAAGTAAATCCGGTTGTGGTCAACGCTTTGGATAAATTATTAATCTTGCATGCCGACCACGAGCAAAACTGTTCAACTTCAACCGTCCGCATAGTCGGTTCATCACACGCTGGTTTGTTTGCTTCCTTATCTGCGGGTATTTCAGCTCTCTGGGGACCACTTCACGGGGGTGCTAACCAAGCAGTAATAGAAATGTTAGAAGCCATCAAAGAAGACGGAGGCGATACCAAAAAATACATGGCAAAAGCCAAAGACAAAGAAGACCCGTTTCGCTTGATGGGCTTTGGTCACCGAGTTTACAAAAACTTTGATCCCCGCGCCAAAATTATCAAGAAAGCGGCTGACGAGGTGTTGATGAGCTTAGGCATTAACGATCCAGTCTTAGAAATCGCAAAAGGCCTTGAGAAAGAAGCATTGGAAGATCCCTATTTTGTAGAGAGAAAACTCTATCCGAATGTCGATTTTTACTCAGGAATTATATATCGCAGCTTGGGAATCCCAACAAATATGTTTACTGTTATGTTTGCTTTGGGCCGGCTACCGGGCTGGATTGCACAATGGCGAGAAATGCGTTTGAGAAAAGAACCCATCGGAAGGCCAAGGCAAATTTATACCGGGCACACCCTTAGGCCCTTTGTATCCGTTGATAAACGTTAATTATTATTTTACTAATCTTAACATAAAGCTCTTCTTACGGTAGAGCTTTTTTGGTTATTTTTGATTGAGAAAAACATTTATGATAACACTCAACATTCAAGACGAAACTTCCAAACTTTTGGCAGTCGTTTTAGGAACGGCCGAAAAAAACGGTTCGGTTCCTACCGCCGAAGCTGCTTACGACCCCAAATCACTGGAACATATATTGTCGGGAACTTATCCCAATGAAGATGATATGACTCAGGAAATGAATGCCTTTGAAACGGTTTTGAAAAAATACGGCGTTACCGTTTATCGTCCGAAAATCATTCCAAATTTGAATCAAATTTTCACCAGGGATATTGCATTTGTAATCAATGATGTACTTGTCAAATCGAATATTTTACCCGATCGGGAAAATGAAATTGAAGCTATTCAATTTGTATTGAGCCAAATCAATCCGAAGAATATAATCGAGGCTCCTCAAGACACCCATTTTGAAGGTGGAGATGTGATGCTGTGGAATGATTTCGTTTTTGTCGGCACCTACAAAGGGGAAGATTACCCACAACAGATTACGGCACGGACAAACATGAAAGGTGTCCAATTTTTGAAGGATCTCTTTCCTCGGAAAAAAATCAAAGAATTTGACTTGAACAAATCAAAGACGAATGCGCGCGACAATGCCCTGCACTTGGATTGTTGCTTTCAGCCTGTGGGCAAGAATCATGGTATCATCCACCGAGAAGGCTTCAGTAACCAAGCAGATTACGCGTTTTTAACCAACCTGTTTGGTAAAGAAAACCTTTTTCACATTGATAAAAACGAAATGTACGAAATGTGCAGCAATGTGTTTTCCATCGATACGAATGTGGTGGTATCGGAACAAAATTTCACCCGATTGAACGCTTGGCTTGAAAAGCAAGGATTTACCGTAGAGAAAATACCTTATGCAGAAATTGGCAAACAGGAAGGTTTATTGCGCTGTTCAACTTTGCCGTTAGTGAGAAAATCCTGATTGTTGCAATCTATTATTCCACATAGTCCAAATCCTTGTTGTGGGTTTCAGGGATGGTGAGGGTTGCGTAAATCCCCAATCCGAAAGCAACGACACCAACCAGTGTGGCTGAAGCAACTACTCCGTATGGTACTTTCAAAAAATCAAAACTCAAGATCATAGGCACGAGCATACCGCGAACCATGTTAGGAATCGTGGTTGCAGCCGTACTGCGGATATTGGTGCCAAACTGCTCCGCGCCAACTGTGACAAACATCGCCCAATAGCCGGTGCCCATACCGAGCCAAGCACAGTAGAAATAATACATATTTTCGGAACGTGTGCCACCATATAACATCAGACTTACACCAATGATGGTAAAAAGCATCATGTAAAAAATAGCTTTTTTACGAGATTTCAGCCAATGCGAAATAAATCCGCTGGCCAAATCACCGGCAGAAATACCGATGTATGCCCACATGATGGCTTTGCCCGGATTGACTTCTTTGATGCCAAACGCGGGTGCAAATTGATTTCCCATCACTGCCAATATCCCGATGCAAAACCACGTAGGGAGTCCTATGGCTATACATTTCAAGTATTTTACAAAACGCTCAGAATTGTTGAAGAACATTAAAAAATTACCTTTTTGAATATGCACCCGCTGTTGAATATCTGTGTAAATTCCGGACTCAACCACACCGATTCGCAATAGCAACAAGAGCAATCCCAATCCTCCGCCAATAAAGTAGGCAATAGTCCAATCACCGGACAATTCGACCGTCAATTGAGCTACTACTGCGCCTAAGAGGCCAAATCCGGCCACAATCGAAGTGCCAATGGCACGGAGTTCTTTGGGTAAAGATTCGCTAACCAAGGTGATGCCGGCACCCAATTCGCCAGCCAAACCGATTCCGGCTATGAATCGCAGCCATGCATAAACCATGGTTTTGTCTTCAAAAGAAAATTGAGGCAAAAAACCACAAGCAATATTTGCCGCTGAATAAACAAATATAGAACCAAAAAGAACAGAAAGCCGTCCCTTTTTATCTCCTAAAATCCCCCAAAGCATCCCGCCAATCAGCAAGCCAACCATTTGATGATTGAGAATAATCGAACCTGCCACGTCTACATTTAAACCTAAGTCTTTTAAACTGGGAACACGAACAATCCCAAATAACAACAAATCGTAGATATCGACAAAATACCCCAATGCGGCTACAACTACAGGAAGAGAAAAAAGATGATTGAGTTTTTGTCGGGTTGTAAAGATTTGCATGAGCAAATGAGTTTATTCAAAATTAGTAAAAGCATCAAATAAATCAACTCTTCTTTATAATTCCTGCCAAAAGTTTTTTGGCGCGCAGCAGTTTTATTTTGACGTTGTTGATTGGTTCTTGCAGATTTGCCGCGATTTCTAAATAACTCATTTCTTGAAAATACCGCAGATGAATGACTTCTTGGTAAGCAGGTTTGAGTTTTTTGATGAGGGACAAAAGTTCGGCTAAATTTTGTTCGCGTATCAATTCGTCTTCTTGGGAAAGTGTCTCATCGATGATTTTGTGCATTTCCGATTCTTCGGTTTGTCGAATGTCAAGACTCGACAATGCGTTTTTCTTTCTTAAAAAATCAATATATACGTTTTTAGAAATAGCAATCAACCATGTTTTGAATACATACTGCTCATCAAAAGTCTCTATTTTGTCAAAAGCCTTCGAAAAAGTTTGGATAACAATATCTTCCGCATCATTTTCGTTCAAGTTTCTTTTTAAGTGATAAAAAAGCACCTCATTCCAATGCATATCCAACAACAAGCTAAATGCCTGTTGATTTCCTTCTTTGGCAAGTTTGACAAGTTCTAATGTTGTAAGTTTGGATTTGGACAAAGCGATTGTATCAAGTTACCAAATATAGTAAAATTACAAGCTTTTAATGCAACTTTAATCAATTACAAATTCCAAAAGAAACTATTATAAAGTCGGTAGCTGAGCGGAGTCGAAGCCACAAATAAAGCCGGGAGTGAGAAACGGGGAAAAAAAATTAACTGCGGACTCCTGAATTCTGACTTCCAGCCAAACAAATATTTGAATAAAAAGTTAGCTCGAAAGCACGTCATATATTATTCCACCACCCGCACTTTTATGGGAACATCAGCATACGGCCACTCTTGGCTGTCTGCTTTTACCATCGAAATCTTGTCCGCCACATTCAAACCTTTGGTGACACGGCCAAAAACAGTGTGTTCGCCATCTAAATGATGTGCTCCTTTTTGGGCAATCACTATAAAAAATTCGTAGGGTTTAGACAATCTCCGCGGATTGTCTTCATAATAACGTGCCATTGAAACTGCCCCGCGATTGTGGTTGTGCCTCATCTCGGGATACAACAAATATTCTCCGATTCGGCTGCGCTTGATGGAGGTTTCGGTGTCATCGTTGTTGCCACCTTGGATCACAAAATCCGGTGCAACCCGATAGAAAAGCGTGTTGTCAAAATAGTGCTGTTTGGCTAAAAAAATAAAATTAGCACGGTGCAGGGGCGTATCTTTGAAAAGTTGAATTTCAATGTTCCCGAAAGAAGTTTCGATGATGGCTTTGGCTTCAGTATTTTCCTTACCGTAATCGAGCAGAAAAGTTTTGGCACTGTCGAGCGCCCTTGAAATCAGTGGTTTTTCTTCGATGACTTTCGGTTTTTCCTTTTCTATTACTTTTTTGGGCTGTGCACTGTCTATTTCTTTTTTATGAATATCTTTATTTTTGGATGGATTAGAATGTTTATTTTCACAACCCAATAATAGCATTAAAAATAAAAACATCGGATAAACAAATCTCATAAGTATGTATTTTGATGAATTTTTAGAACGAATTCCAAAGTTAGAAAAAATCCCATTGACCGGGGTGGTTTCTCACTTGAAATTGGCACCTTTAGAACGCTTTAATTCATTAATCAATATGTCGATAGACAAACAAAAAGTTCGTTCAGCTGCCGTGTTGTCATTGGTTTATAAAAATGAAAACGGTGAAGCCTCCCTGGTTTTGACCAAACGAAGGGCTTATACAGGCATTCATTCCAATCAAATTTCGTTTCCGGGCGGTAAAGCCGAGAAACACGATTCAGGCCTGCAAGCTACAGCCATTCGTGAAACGGAAGAGGAAATCGGGATTCAGAAAAACAAAATAGAATTGATTAGGCAACTGACAGATGTTTACATACCTCCGAGTAATTTTTTGGTTTCTCCTTTTTTGGGTTATACAAATTCCATTCCGCATTTTATAAAACAAGATTCCGAAGTCGAAAGCATTATTGCGGTCAGAATAAAAGATTTGATGTCTGATGAATATTTAACCCGAAGGTTGATAGACACATCATACGCCACAAAAATTGATGTCCCAGCTTTTGATTTTGACGGACAAATCGTGTGGGGCGCAACAGCCATGATGCTCAGCGAAATCAAAGATTTGTTGAAAAATACGCTTTAATTTTAAGAATTGATATATTTGCATTTCAATCTAAACCATGCCTTTACTTAAAAAATCGCCCTTTGGGCAATATTTGTTTGTCAAAAAATTTCTCATCAGGTTTTTCGGATTGTTGACACATCGCCGTTACCGGGGTTTTAATGAATTGCAGATAGAAGGCTCAGAAATCATCAAAGAATTGCCCGAAACAGGGGTGCTTTTTGTTTCCAATCACCAAACATATTTTGCAGATGTGGTGGCGATGCAACATGTTTTTAACGCGAGTTTGAGTGGCCGGACCGATTCCATTAAAAACATTGGATATATTTGGCAACCCAAACTCAACATCTATTCAGTCGCCGCCAAAGAAACCATCAAAAAAGGTGTTTTACCGCGCATTTTAGCCTACGCCGGTGTGATTCCGGTCGATCGGACTTGGCGAGAAGCCGGAAAGGAAATTCACCGAGATGTCAATCTTGAAGACGCAAAAAATATCGGAATTGCCCTGAAAGATGGTTGGGTCATCACCTTTCCGCAAGGCACAACTACTCCATTCAAACCCATCCGAAAAGGGACGGCACATATCATCAAACAGTTTAGGCCTATTGTCATTCCCATCGTGATAGACGGTTTCAGACGGTCGTTTGACAAGAAAGGCATCCGGCTGAAAAAAAGAGGTATCCTCCAATCGATGGTCATCAAAGAGCCACTCACTATTGATTATGAATATGATAGCATCGAAGAGATTGTGGAAAAAATAGAGTACGCGATTGAGCAGCACCCTTCCTTTCTGAAAGTTGTCTCGCTGGAAGAAATTGCCGAACTCGAACGACTCAACGAAAAACGAAGATGGAGCTATGACGAAGAAAAAGATCAGGAAGAATGTTAATCCATCATCTTTTTCAATTCCTTGTAATTTTTGTTAAGCCTGCGGAGCAAGATTCCGTAAATCAATTTATAGAACAACCACAGCAATAGGAGAAATACAACGCCAATCACTATTTGAGCGATAAAGAAATATTTCATAAACTTGGCCGGATCTGATATCTTTCCATACGATTTTTCCATAAAAGCCAAAATCACGTCTTGATTGAAAAAATATTCAATGTTGAAAAACAGAAAAATCAATCCCATCACCGTCAGGTTATAAATAACGTAGAATTTGACGATTTTTCGAGTTCGGACAATATTGTTCATAAAATCAAACACACTGTCGGTTGCTTTGATAGACTGGTAATTTTTATAAAAACGGTAAATAAAATAGAGGATGATGGCGTAATGAACAACATTAATTGCCCAAATGGCCGATATCAGATTGAGCTGGCTAAATAGAACCCAATTTTCTTTGGGTGTAAACAGGCTGATGACAGGCCAAAAAACGAGTTCGGCAATACTGATGTAGAAGAGCCATTTCACAATGTTTGACGAGCGGCGGTGCAAAAGCGATTGCAATTCATATTGCCCGAATTTCTCGAAGTTGGCTTCGGGTTTATTCCAATCCTTTTTTAATAAATCTAAGGGGTTACTCATTGTTTTAAGGATTTAAAATAGCTTTGAGTTTGTTTTTGATTCTGTTCATTTTCACGCGTGCATTTACTACCGAAATACCTATCAATTCTGCAATTTCCCGATAATCTTTGTCTTCCAGATAGAGGAATACCAACCCTTTTTCGATGTCTGACAAATGGTCGATGGCTTGATAGATGAGTTTTAGTTGTTGGGTTTCTGTGTCGTCATATTCTTTGTATTCCAATTTGTTTTGATACAAATCGACATCTTGTGTATGATGGTGTTTTTTGTTTTTCCTGTATAAAGTGATGGCAGTATTCAAGGCAACTTTATACATCCATGTGGTAAACTTGGCATCACCACGAAAATTTTTATAGGACTTCCATAACTGAATACTAATCTCCTGAAACAAATCCTTGTGACTGTCCTTGTCATTCGTATAAATCCGGCAAACCTTGTGAATCAGGTTTTGGTTGGCATCCAATAATTCGATAAAGTTATTTTCCAAAACAGGTTTTATTCAGATTTTTCAAAAATGTTAGTATTTTCATTAACACATCTAATTATTTTTTTCCACTATCGGATGTTTAAACAAGATTAAACCAAATAATAGGGCAAAAATCAGATATACAATACCAATTACCAAAAAAATTAACGGTAAATCAGAATTGGAAATTATACTTTTTATTAATGCAAGCCCCGCTATAAAAAAATGACTAAAATTAGCGACTGCTATCGGACGGTTATAAATCCCGCCTATAAGACTCGCTTTACTCATCCAATTTAGCATTCCGAAGGCAAAATAAAGAGCTCCCAAAATTTGTACGAGCAAGACGAGCATTCTACTCATTTCTAAACTAAAATAGCCTAAGACTGCTTCCGGTACAAAAGTCATAATAATTCCTGCCGTACCTAAGGCAATCGCGCTTGCACTCATTGTTAATTTTGTCATCACCATTTAATTTTTTTACTCAACATTTTCGTGAATACCTTATACAGCTCGCTTTTTATTACTCTACTTAAGCTGATGAATAAGTATCTACTGATCTAAAAATGTTACACTTTCATAAAATTTAATAAAAAAGAAAGGAAAACAACTAAATTACTACTATCTTGTAAATAATCTTTATATAGATGAATATACCCAAAACAAGTTTGCCCCGCGTAGTCATTATCGGCGGTGGCTTTGCAGGCATCTCTTTAGCAAGGCAACTTGCCAACAAAGAACTCCAAGTAGTACTTTTGGACAGACACAACTACCATACATTTCAGCCACTTCTTTACCAAGTATCGACGGGTGGCCTCGAACCCGATTCAATTGCTTATCCAATACGTAAAGTGCTGACTGATTTTCCTAATTTTCACTTCCGATTGGCTCATGTGGACGAGATTATACCGGAAAAAAACACAGTACACGCTGACATCGGTAAATTAAAATATGACTATTTGATTGTTGCCACAGGTTCCAAAACCAATTTTTTCGGTAACAAACAAATCGAAAAATATGCCATGCCGATGAAAACCGTACCCGAATCGCTGAATCTCAGAAGCATGATTTTGGAAAATTTTGAACAAGCCTTGCTCACTTCCGACATCAACGAACGCAATGCCTTGATGAATTTTGTCATTGTAGGCGGCGGTCCTACAGGTGTGGAATTGGCGGGCGCTTTGGCAGAAATAAAAAAAGGGATTTTGCCCAAAGACTACCCGGATTTAGACATCCGGCAGATGCAGATCAACCTCGTGCAAGGCGGTAACCGCTTGCTCGATGTCATGAGCGAAAATGCCTCTAAAAAGGCTGAAGAATTTTTACAAAAATTAGGTGTTAACATTTGGAAGGGCAGCCACATCACAGACTATGATGGATTTGAGGCAAAAACCAATTCTGAACTTTGTTTTGAAACGGCCACGCTCATCTGGGCTGCCGGTGTGATGGGCAATGTGCCCAAAGGATTGGATGGCAAAGATTTGATTGCCAAAGGCAACCGGGTCAAAGTCAATGAGTTTAGCCAAGTGATAGGCTATGATAATATTTTTGCCATCGGCGATATGGCAGTGATGCAATCGGAAGAATTCCCAAATGGACATCCGATGATGGTGCAAGCCGCTATGCAACAGGGCTTTGCCGTTGGAGACAATTTGGTCAGGAAAATCAAAGGCAATCCCATGAAACCGTTTGTCTACAAAAACAAAGGTTCAATGGCAACCATTGGGCGCAACAAAGCGGTAGTTGACTTGCCAAAGATCAGGTTTCAAGGCGTGTTTGCTTGGTTTGTTTGGATGTACATCCACCTGTATTACCTGATTGGTTTTCGCAACCGCATGGTAGTGTTTATCAATTGGGTCTATAATTACATCCGCTTTGACCGCGAAGCCCGGCTCATCATCCGCCCGTTTAAGAAAAACAGGACTCTGGTGGAAGTTGAGTGATTTTGTATATTTACAAAGTCATAAATTCTTGGATATGAAAGCAGTATCAACTTACTTGATTTTATTATTATGTTTTCAAACCAATTTAAAGGCACAGGAAAGCAATGAGAATGGAGTGGCCGTTAATTCTAAAAAAGATCCGGAATTATGGATGTCATTGGAGGAAAACAGCCAATTTTTAGAAGCTGCAAGCTACCTGCTCTATAAAGTCCAATCTGACTCAACGAGAAATAAACACGCTGATTATTGGCATATTGGGCGAATGTACGGGTATTTAAATGATTATGAAAAAGCTATATTTTACTTATCCAAATCAACAGAAAATATAAATCCTAATGATGATGAACAGTGGTGGTGGTATTTTTATGGAACCATTACTTTTCTGGAAAGGGACAAAGAAGCCTTACTTAAATACATGACTAAATTGAACATAGGACATACGCAGTACTACGAACCTAATGCAAAGACGTTAGTATCTCTTTATAAAAATTTCGAGAAAGGTTATAGGGAGGCTTCCCTTTGGAAATAATTTTCAAAGAGATCAATCCCCCAGATAATTGTCCTTCAAAGAGCCAACTCCATCTTGATATTCCCGCGATTGTAAATACAGTTATTTTTCAAGGGAACTTCGATAAAACCGGATTTTCGGTAAAGATAAATCGCGTTTTCTAATCGTGTATTGAAGTAGAGCACGAGTATTTTCCAATGGTGTTTTTCGGCGAAAACCACGGCGTGGCTGAGCATCTTTGTAACATCACCCAACCGGATGAAATTGGGATGACCATCCAAAGAGAATTGCTAAATCCGGTCGATTTGATTCAAAAAATTAAGGGTTTTGTAGTTGAAATGCACCCTTAATCAGATGAAAAATCGAGTCAGCGCGTGATAGCTGCTTCATTAACTTTTTGACACAAAGATAAGTTGCACTCAAAACCCAAACCTTTGAATTTGTTGCGACGCATAAAACTTCGCAAAAAGCTTCATTTTTTAACGTTCAAATCTTTTTTGAAACCTCCGGCGATTCCCAAACAACAGCGTCCAAAGCTTCAAACTTCCGAATCCCGTAAGGGGTCACTTTGATGTGTTTTGTTCGGGTATATTTCCGGATTTTTTTGTTCAACTTGATGGATTCTTGGGTTTTGTAACTGCGCTCGTGGTCGAGGTGCAGGCAGATGGCACTGTACCGGATTTGCTTGCCTTTGATGCCTAAATTTTTAAGCCTTTCGCCCATTTCGCGGTCTTGCCCGCCGTACTGCATCCGCTCGTCGAAACCGTTCACCGCCAAGATGTCTTCTCGCCAACCCGAGGCATTGTGTCCGTTCCAAGTTGCCTTGGAAGGCGTAAAACTATTCAGAAATTCTTCTTTGATACCTTCAGCGTTCAGTTTGTTATTTTTAAAAGATTTGCTCAAGCCGTTTTTGAGCAGCCATTTCAGTTCAAAACAACGTCCCAAATCAATATCTTCTTTCGATATCAATTTTGAAATAGACATCGGTAGTTTGTAATAACCACCTGAAAGAAACCTCCCTTTTTTTCTTTTTTTAAGGTGTTTGGCCACAAAATCCTTCCGCACGATGCAATCGCCGTCGCTCATAATGATGTAATCTGTGCGGCACGCCAAGATGGCTTTATTCAATATTTTAGTCTTTTGAAAACCCGCGTCTTCCTGCCAAACATGAATGACCGGAAAAGTGGCCTTTACTTTGAAATCGGCAATCAGTTTGGCTGTTTCGGCTCCCGATCCGTCATCGGCAATGATGAGTTCAAACGATTCTACGGTTTGCCGGGCATAGCTCCAAAGTACTTTTTCGAGCCATTCGACAGCGTTGTAAGTGCTGATAATAACCGATGTTTTCATGTTTAGTTTCATTTAGTTTAATGCTAAACTACTACTTAATGTTTAACTTTGTACCGAGTTAACCTTAATTTGATGAAAACACAAAACAGGCCTAAAATAAGCGCTTTGATTATCACCTATAATGAGATTTTACACATCAGAGAAGTGCTTCAAAACTTGTCTTTTGCCGATGAAGTCATCGTGGTAGATTCGTTCAGTACGGATGGGACAGTAGAAGTTATCAAGGAATTTAAAGAGGTGAAACTGGTGCAAAGAAAATTTAAAAATTTCACGGATCAACGAAATTTTGCTTGCACTTTAGCTTCATATTCTTGGGTATTGTTTATCGATGCAGATGAACGCATGTCACAAAAATTAATAGGTGAAGTGCTTGAGGTTGTTTCTGACCCGAATGCCGTATCAGCCTATTTTATGAAACGCATTATTTTTTTTAATGGCAAGCAGCTTCGTTTTGGAGGTCGCCAAAAGGATAAAATTCATCGTTTGTTCCAAAAAGATAAAGCTTTTTACCGATTGGGTTTGCTGGTGCATGAAAAGCTCGAAGTTACAGGGCTTACGAAAGTCCTAAACAATCCTTTAGTTCATTTTCCTTACCAAAATTTTGCGCATTACGAGAGTAAAAGAAAACACTATGCGAAATTGAAGGCACAGGAACTTTTCGATAAAAAAGTAAATCCATTCTCTTTTCATTTTTATGTTAAGCCAATCTTTAAGTTTTTCCAACACTACTTGCTCAAATTGGGTTTTTTGGATGGACATTCGGGACTGGTTTTGAGTTGGCTTAACGCAAAATACGTTTACAAAAGATATGTTTATTTAAAAGAAATAAAAGATGGAAATCCACCAGGAAATTGAAAATACGCTAAAAATTCTTCAACAAGGCGGTATCATTCTCTACCCGGCCGACACCATTTGGGGTATCGGTTGTGATGCGACCAATCCGGAAGCGGTGTCAAAAATTTACAAACTCAAAACGCGCTCCGAAACCAAAAGCATGATTTGCTTGGTCAGCGGTGAGCGCATGCTTTATCAAATATTTGACCGAATCCCGGAAACGGCTTGGCAAATCATGGAACTTTCCGAAAAACCGACCACATTGATTCTGGACAAACCAAAAAACGTAGCCGGAAATCTCATAACTGATGACAACACGCTGGGTGTCAGGATAGTCAAAGAGCCATTTTGCTTCAAGCTGATAGAGCAGCTCAAAAAACCTTTGGTTTCCACCTCGGCTAACCTGTCCGGTGCATCTACCCCATATTCCTTCCAAGAAATTAGCACCGAAATTTTAAAAGGGGTGGACTATGTTGTAAATTTGCGCCGCGATAAAATTTGCAAACAAGCTTCCACCATCATCAAATTAACTTTAGATAATCAGGTGAAAATTATTAGAAAATGATTTTGATTGAGGTAATTTTTTTGACAAGGAAATAAATAAAAACGGAACCTGAAATCCTTTAAATTTTTCGCACTTTGTGCACTATGTGGCTTTGTGGTGAAAATATTTGAACAATTAGAATTTCTTTCTCGTGAGATGGAAACCTCCATATGAAACTGAAAACAATTAAATGAAATATTATACAGAAGCTCTTTATCACCCCGTTTTCAAGATTATCTCTGAGTCAGCATCCGCGTTGGGTGTAGATTCTTATGTGATAGGTGGTTTTGTACGCGATTATTTATTACAGAGAAATATTCCGAAAGACATCGATGTGGTTGCCATAGGCAGTGGCATCGATTTGGCGCAGCGAGTTGCTTCCAAACTTTCCGGAAAGCCAAAGGTGCAGGTTTTTAAAAACTTTGGCACGGCGATGATTAAAACTGCCGATTTGGAAATCGAATTTGTCGGTGCACGAAAAGAAAGTTATGACCGGAGCAGCCGCAAACCCGCGATAGAAGACGGTACACTCGAAGATGATCAACTTCGCCGTGATTTTACCGTGAATGCGATGGCATTTTCGTTGAACAAAAGAAATTTTGGAGAATTGCTTGACCCTTTTTCCGGAATTACAGATTTGAAAACCAAAACATTGCGGACACCGGCCGATTCGGATATTACATTTTCCGATGATCCGCTGCGTATGATGCGTGCCGTCCGGTTTGCTTCGCAACTCCATTTTGAGATAAACACTGAGGCTTTTCAAGCCATCAAAAGAAATGCTGAACGTATCCGGATTGTATCGAAGGAACGGATTGTTGATGAGTTAAATAAAATTTTATTGACAGAAAAACCTTCCGTTGGCTTTTTATTGATGTACGATGCCGGTTTATTGCCGATTATTTTACCCGAACTGACAGCACTTCAAGGAATAGAAGAGATTGAAGGGCAAAGGCACAAAGATAATTTTTTCCACACCCTCGAGGTGGTTGACAACATCGCTCGAAACACTGATGACCTCTGGCTGCGATGGTCGGCGCTACTTCACGACATCGGGAAAGCACCTACCAAAAAATTTCAGGAACCTATCGGGTGGACCTTTCACGGGCATGAATTTGTGGGTTCCAAGATGGTTTATAAACTATTTAAAAGAATGTGTTTGCCTTTGAACGAAAAAATGAAATTCGTCCAGAAAATGGTGTTGCTCAGTTCGAGGCCTATCGTGCTTTCGCAAGATACTGTGACCGATTCAGCAGTCCGCAGGCTTATATTTGATACGGGGGAAGACATCGAAAGCCTGATGACTTTGTGCGAAGCCGACATCACCACTAAAAACCCGAACCGGTTCAAAAAATATCATCAAAATTTCAAGTCAGTCCGGCAGAAAATTGAAGAAGTAGAAACGCGCGATCATGTCCGGAATTTTCAACCGCCCGTGAGTGGCGAACTTATCATGGAAACTTTTGGAATTTCGCCTTCTAAGGAGATTGGAATCATCAAAGATGCCATCAAAGAAGCCATTTTGGAAGGAATCATCTCAAACGATTATGAGGCAGCTTATCAGTACATGCTCAAGAAAGGAATTGAATTGGGTTTAAAAAAATCTTAATTTTAGTTAACTATCCAGTTTTCTTCCGACCGATTGGGTAATTTTGACAAAACCTGATACTTATAAAATGTACAGAAACTATAAACGGTACTTGATTGCAGAAATGATTTTCCTCTTTTTGGTTATTCCCTTGAGTTTTTTATTTTATTACCCGACTACCATCAAGGTCATCTTGACTTTGGCCTCGTTTATTTATGTGGTTGCCTTGATTTTTAGGAATCGGACACGAATCAGGGAAACAAAAAAGACCATCAATTGGCGGAGGTTTTGGTTAAATACAGGCCTGAAATTCTTCGGATTGGCAATATTAACCATCATGGGTGTATATTATTACAATTCTGAACTTTTGTTTAAGATTGTTCGTGAGCGTCCGGTAATTTGGCTTAAAATATTTTTTATTTACAGCTTACTATCCGTATATCCACAGGAAGTAATCTATCGGGTGTTTTTCTTTTCCCGTTATGAAAGGCTTTTTCGCGACAAAAGATTGCTCATTTTTGTAAATGGGATTTTCTTTGCAGCTGCACACGTGTTTTTCAGAAACGAGTTTGTGTTGTTGCTTACTTTCTTTGGCGGGATGTTTTTTGCTTATACTTATCACAAAACCCGTTCAACCTCCATGATTTTTATAGAACATACGATTTATGGTTATTGGATTTTCACCGTTGGTTTGGGTGGGCTTTTGGGTTTCCCAAACTAATAACCGAGTTCAATCAACACTTAAGAAATAAAACATTTGTATTTTTGTCCAATTCTTTATTAAAACAAATAATCGATTATGAGTTCATTTGACGTTGCTATCATAGGTTCCGGCCCCGGCGGATATGTTTCCGCCATTCGTTGTGCACAATTGGGTTTTAGAACCGCCATCATTGAAAAATACAGTACTTTGGGTGGTACTTGCTTGAATGTGGGTTGTATTCCTTCCAAAGCCTTGCTCGATTCTTCACACCACTATCACGATGCGGTTACCCATTTCAAAGAACACGGAATCGATATTCCCGGTGATATTAAAGTCAATCTCGAACAAATGATTGCCCGCAAACAAGCAGTAGTCGATCAGACTTGCAGCGGGGTGAAATTTTTGATGGATAAAAACAAGATTACCGTATTTGAAGGTATCGGTAGTTTTAAAGATGCCACGCATGTTGACATTGCAAAAGCCGACGGCAAAAAAGAAACTATCGAAGCCAAAAATATCATCATAGCCACAGGTTCAAAACCCGCTTCTTTGCCTTTTATCAAGTTAGACAAAGAACGCGTTATTACCTCAACTGAAGCTCTCAAATTGAAAGAAATCCCCAAACATTTGATCATCATTGGTGGCGGGGTCATTGGTTTGGAATTGGGGCAGGTCTATCTCCGATTGGGTGCTGAGGTTTCGGTCGTGGAATTTTTAGACCGCATACTTCCGGGTATGGACGGAGCGGTTTCCAAAGAAATGACCAAGATTTTGAAAAAACAAGGAATGAAATTTTACACCCAACACAAAGTCACGGCGGTTGAGCGCAAAGGCAACGAAGTATGGGTCAAGGCCGATGATAAAAGTGGGAATAAGGTCGATTTTATAGCTGATTATTGTTTGGTTGCGGTTGGAAGAAAACCCTACACCGAAGGATTAAATTTGAAAGCAGCCGGCGTGAAAGCTACTGAGCGTGGGCAAATTGAAGTAAACGGACATTTACAAACCAATGTATCAAACATTTATGCCATAGGTGATGTTGTACGTGGAGCCATGTTAGCACACAAGGCGGAAGAGGAAGGCGCGATGGTAGCCGAAATATTAGCCGGACAAAAACCACACATTGATTACAACCTAATTCCCGGAGTTGTTTATACTTGGCCGGAAGCAGCAGCGGTTGGCAAAACGGAAGAAGAACTCAAAACTGCTAGTGTGGATTTCAAAGTAGGTTCTTTCCCGATGCGCGCTTTGGGTCGATCTAGAGCAAGTATGGATACCGATGGTTTTGTAAAAATATTGGCAGATGCCAAAACCGATGAAGTGTTGGGCGTTCACATGGTAGGTGCCCGCGTGGCAGACTTGATTGCGGAAGCTGTGACAGCCATGGAATTTAGGGCTTCGGCAGAAGACATCTCCCGCATGAGCCACGCGCATCCAACCTATGCCGAGGCTGTTAAAGAAGCTGCTTTGGCCGCTACTGACAACCGTGCATTGCATGTATAAAGCAACGGTGGCTGTGCAGAGTCGAAGCCACCGTCGCTCAGCCACCGGTTAACCGCAGTTGTTGCGTGAGCGAAGCTAAAGGCAACGGGAAGAATCAATGAATCTTTTTTGCCCAATGACTGTTATTTTCCATGTGTTATCCTTATAATTTTACTGTCTCAAAAGTCGATGATTATTAGAAATACTCCACTCAAATATCCGGTTGGAGGTGTTCCATTTATAACCCAATAATTGTCTATGAAGTAAATTTTATAAGGTCTTTACTTGGTTATTTGGTCTTTACCGTAAATTCTAAAAAGAATTGGTTGTGCTACGCCTATCGCAGTTAAACTATCTTTAATAACAATCCTTTTATTGTCAATGATATTGTGTTGATTTTGGTCATTGAGAGCCAATTTTAACTCTTGTTGAGCATACAATTTACCAGACAAAAGACTGTCATTTTTTGCCTGTCTAAAGGCATTTAGTGACAATAGCGAAAGTGTCAAAAGGCAATATTTGTACATTTCATTTTGTATAGCCATTGTTGCTTGCTACCTAAAATGCTATTTAAAACCAAATGTTCCCAACCCTTCGTGGCTGATTTTGATAGCTTCGAGCGGTTTTAGGTCAAAAGTATTGTCTTGTTCCACCATGTAATATTTCATGCCGGATAATTTTTTCTGCGCGAGGATTTTGGCAAAATCGATGTGTCCTTTACCCACGGGGGCAAATTTTCCTTCGTCATCCATGTCTTTCACATGCCAAATTTTAAATCGTCCTGGATACTTTTGAAAATAGGCAATCGGATTCGCTTTGGCATTGGTGACCCAATACAAATCCATTTGAAAATTTACGTATTTTGGATTGGTGTTTTCCAATAAATATTCAATGGGAACGATACCATCTTTGTTTTTCATAAATTCAAAATTGTGGTTGTGATACAACAACTTTAAACCCGCTTTCCGACATTTTTCGCCCAAGGTGGTCAGTATATTTGCTAAATTTTCTACACTACCTTTCATTCCCATTGTACGATCCTTAGAATCAAAAGTAAAAAGACCCATGGGAGGAACCGGAATCACAAAATACTGAAACCCGGCGGCTTTGACATCGGCAATCATGGCATCAGCATTCTCTAAGGTAACTGAGCCCTGATGCGTGCTGATGGGCATTAATCCCAATTCCTTCAAGGCTTGTTTAAACATTAACGGTTCCATGCCATAAAATTTTCCGTCATTGTATCCTGCTGCCTCAATATATTTGTAACCTGCTGCTGCAACAGCTGTCAACGTTGCTTTGGGATCTTTGCCCATATCGTCTCTAACAGTGTAAAGTGCCAAACCTCCAAACTTGTTTTGGGAAATACCGATAAGTGAACTTCCCAATAGAAGTGCAATTAAGAGCTGTTTGTGCATTGATTTAATAATTGAATTAATCATAGGTTTGTTTGTTGAATTAATAAGTTGCAATAAAAGTATGATTTTCAAAGCATATTTTTATTTAAAGTTTTCTTAATAACCTGAGCTAGATTATTAAATAAACCCCACGTAAGAAACAGATATGGATAGCCAAGAGTTTTAACGCCGGTATTGTAAAGAAAAATTATCGGGTTTTGGCGATATTTTTGCTCTCGACGGTCAGGGAATGCAAACCCGCCTGAATGGCGAAGTCGGGCAGGAATGTTGACAAAACGATATCAATATGCTCGAAAAAATATTATGTATTTGATATGTAATTAGTTATAAACTGAACTGGGGTTAATAACAACTTATTCTCATAAAGTTATCAAATGCCAATTAACAATTTGCAAACAAACCGATATGATTAACATGGCATTCCATCTGGTCTTTTAAAAACAAATAAATATAGACAGATGAAATCTAAGCGAATCATCCTGATAGTTATCGGTATTGGGACAATTACCGGGATTGGTTTAAATAGAGCAATCCTTTTCCCGAATAATCAAATTTAAATATCCTATTTGTCAGAAGCCGAAGTCATCACACATTCGTAGTTTACATATTCATGACGTTTCTGCAACCCCGTCTGGGTCGAACAGTTGTAATGTAATATGTTGTTTATGAAACTTTAATCCCTCCAAGATTAGTATTTGAGTAAACAATAATAATTTATTTAATCAACTTTACCCTGATCAAATTAAATGTTTCAGTCTGTCCATCTATGCAAGCACCTTTTCCAATTCAAGTGCCTTCGGGAAAAGGATGTTGTTTTCCAAGTGAATGTGTTGATGCAGATCGTCTTCAAATTCTTTTAAGAGAGCAAAAGTTACTTTATAGGTATTACAGCCATCTTGCGGAGGCGTATATTGCTTACTCAATTTGTCAATGATTCTGAATCGTTCACCTTCGATGTCGTGTTCTTGCTTCATCATTTCAATGGGGTTTTTAACAGTTCCAAAGTGAGGCGTTTCCATTTTTTGATGGGCGTGTTGTGCAGATACCATTTTCCGAATTGCAGGAAACAAAATGAGTTCTTCTTTTTTCATGTGTTGGGCCAATTCGCCGGCGGAGGCATAAAATTGTTCGGCTATTTCAAAGAGTTCTGCATGTTGTTTGCCATGCACCTCGCAAAGCCTTGCCAAGTACTGCTTGAGTTGAGTGGAGGTTGATTCTACATAACGATGGTGTTTTTTTTCGATATAATCTGCCAGCAAGTCTAAAGGCCATGATTGATAATCGTTTGTAGCGGCTTTGGTTTGTGTTTGCAATTCGCTAAGCTCAGAAATTAAGCTGTCCGGTGACAATGATTTTGTGGCTGAAACCTCTTCAATGCTGCGGTTGCCTTTGCAACAAAAATCGATGCCGTGTGATTTGAAAATGGCTGCAGTCCGGTAATCATGTGCGACGATTTCGCCCACAATGGTTTCTTTTGTGATATTCATGGTTTTGTAATTTGAGTTGATTTATAATAGGCTATTTTGTATTGAAACATTTCTGCCATTTTCTCGGCGCGCCATTTGGCTTCTTCCGCTTTCGCTCCGGTAAACTGTGTTTCAATGTTTTCATAAAACAGTTTTAACCAGCGTTTAAAATGTTCTTGTGCAACCGGGAGTTGTGCGTGCGGGGCAAACGGGCTGCCAAAATAGGTGTGTTCTTCCAACAATATGGTCTGCCAAAACCGATACATTTTTTCCAAATGTTGTGGCCATTTATCTTGGATTTTTTCATTAAAAATATCTTTCAGCAATTCATCCGTTCGAACTTTTTCGTAAAAACTGTCAACCAACAGCTTAATGTCGTCCAAAGTGAGAATTTCTTTCTGCATGGTCAACGTTTTAAAAAAGTTAATCCTTCTTTCATCCCCAAAGTTAATTCCTCAATGGAGGTAGTTTCCAACATGTACTTAAGACTGTCCCGAACTTCCTTAAATTTATCATGCACCGGACAAGGTTTTTCTTCGTCACATTCTTTTAGCCCTAAACCGCAACCCGTGTAAATATTATCGCCATCTATAGCAGAAACGATTTGGCTCAGTTTGATTTGCTTGATCTGTATTTTATTAATTATAAAACCACCCGAAGGGCCTTTTGTCGAATCGACGATGTTGTTTTTGACCAACTGTTGTAAGATTTTGGCAGTAAAAGCCTCCGGTGATTCGATGGCTTTTGCAATCTCTTTCAGGTTGGTCCGTCTTTCTTCCAACGATTGAAAGGCTACATAAACGGTAGCCCGGATGCCATATTCACATGCTTTTGAAAACATATTTCAGTTTTAAATTTGTACAAAGATACAAATCGTTTTTATTTAGGACAAATATATCCGAAATAAAATGAAAATAATTCTTATTATTATTGCATAAAAACCATTCGTTGGACTGAATTCAGTTAATTTTTGTGGCTTCTGTTTTTTTGAAAATTTAGGCAGGGGATGTCAAATCGGGTGCGAAACTATTGTTCTAAATGTCAGGTTGATGCGGGGCGTTTTGACGTGTTTTACCGGTGGCAACCGGTGTAGCCAATACGTCTGAGTTTTGCCAGCCATAATGAGCAGGCTTCCGGATTCTAAGTTTACTGAAACCATTTCTTTGGTTTCTATGTGTTTGAAGGAAAACTTACGCGTGGCACCAAAACTCAACGAAGCGATGGTGCCGTCTTTTTTCAAATCTTTTTCACCGTCGCTGTGCCAAGCCATACCCTCTGTACCATCGTGATAGAGATTCAATAAACAGGAATTAAACGTTTCACCGGTTTTTTTCTCTATAAATGCTTTGATTTCCAACAATTCTTGAGTCCATGGTAAGGCGGTTTTGGTTTTGTTGGAATAGGTGTATTCAAACCCGTTGTCGCCGTACCAAGCAACTTTCCGTTTGGTGACAATGAGTTTGCCGAAAATGACAGCTTCATCGTTTTTCCACGCGATTGTATTCATCAATTTTTCAAAATAATGATTTGTCTTTTGGGTGTCAAAAATTTTACCGTAATACTGCACAACTCCACTGCGAGAAAGTAAATTCTGATGCTGATTGTTGTTGAATAAATTCATTATGTGTTTTTAGATTGTGGGATCAAATAATCTACCGGTTCTTGGAAGGGTTACAATTTGAATTCCAACTTGCTTCCCATCCGATGATGGCTGTTTTTCGGATTGTTCCCCACCTATATCCACCGATGAAACCACCGGATTGAATGACACGGTGGCAGGGAATCAAATAGGCAATGGGATTGCACCCGATGGCTGTTCCAACAGCTCGCGAGGCATTGGGCTGTTCAATTTCTTTCGCAATTCGACCATACGATTTGAGTTGCCCCATCGGGATTTTCAACAAGGCTTCCCAAACTTTGAGTTGAAAATCAGTCCCTTTCAGATGGAGTTTTAGTGGGTGAATCGCTTTCCATTCGCACTTAAAAACGGCAGAAACCTGAAGGTGCAATATGTTTTGAGTGGCTCTGAAATTTGCATTGGGAAATAGGCTTTTGAGGCAGGGGACAGAATTGGAATCTTCTTCTTCAAACGTGACGTGGCAGATGCCTTTTGGAGTTGAAGCGATGAGAAGCCGGCCAAACGGACTGTCCGAAAAGCTGTATTCTATTTCCAGATTTTCTCCACCATTTTTGTATTCACCGGGAGTCATCCCTTCTATGCTGATAAACAAATCATGCAAGCGCCCACTGCGGGAAAGCCTGGTTTCGTCAACGACATCAAACAAGGTTTGTTGTGGTTCCCACAACATACTTTTGGTGTCCGAAAGGCTAATGAACTGCAAAAATTTCTTCGGGTTCACACCTGCCCATTCGGTAAACAAACGTTGGAAATGAAATGGGCTCAGATGCACATTCTCGGCAATAGCTTCCAAATCGGGTTGGTCTTTGTGATGCTGGTGCAGATAATCGATCGCGGTTGCAATGTGTTGATAATTGACAGATTGTTGGCTCACTTCATTTAGGTTACTAGGCAAAAGTAAGTCAGCGGACAGTCAATTCAAACCCAAAACTTGCATTTTTTTCTTAGGTGTAATTCAATAAGAATTCATGTTAAAAAGCTTAGATGATTCGCTAATAATTTTTCAATTTGCAAGGCGTAGTATCAAATGTTTATTCACTTTTCGGCTTTTCAGGTTTTTCTTGTTTTCTTGATTTTGGTTCGGTAGGTTTTTCTTTCGGAGTATCTTCGCCTTTTAAGTATGTAGGAAGATTGAGTCCTGCCATGTTAAACAAATCGTTGAGTGGCGGAACGGTTTTCATCATCCCGGAAACAAAATTGGCCGTAGAGCCGTTTCCGTTTTCATTATTTCCGGAATCCCAAACTGTGATTTTGTCAATTTTGATATTTTTTACAGCTTCCACTTGTGTTTTTACCAATTCAGGAAGTTTCTCAATCAACAACAATTGAAAAGCCTTAGTCGGGTCGCCGCCGGCTGCACTGACTACTTCTTTGTATCCTTCAGCTTGCTTGGTTAATATTTCAAACAATCCTTTGGCCTCGGCTTCCATTTTCGCGAAAATAGCATCTGCCTCACCTTTAGCTTGCTCGCGGATGCTTTCGGCTTCGGCTTGTGCATTGATGATGGCACGTTGTTTGGCTATTTGAGCCGGGATTACCACGTTGGCATTTTGGGTAGATCGCTCTCTTTCTGCGCGTGCGGTTTCTGCTTTTTGTTCGGCTAAGTAGGCTTCTTCCAAAGCTTTTGCACTTTGCACTTTTTCTGATGCCAAGGCTATCCGCAAAGCTTCGGCTTCTTTTTCTCTTCGGGTTGCTTCCGAGTTGGCAATGGCAATTTTAGCTTCATTTTCGCCTTGGATGGCGACGGCGTTGGCTTCCGAAGTTTTAACCCTTGTATCCCGCTCTGCCTCGGCTCTTCCAATGGCTTCATCTTTGGCGGCGACGGCAATGCTGATTTCCCGGTCTTTCTGGGTGATGGCAATTTTCACATCCCGGTCGCGGTGGGTTTCGGCTATTTGAGTGTCTTTTTCACGATCTGCCAAGGCTTTTCCGGTTTCACCGATTTTTTCTTGCTCTGCCACACTGATTTTGGCTTCATTGATGGCTTTGGCAGCAGCTTCTTTGCCCAAAGCTTCTATGTAACCCGATTCATCTTTGATGTCCGTAACATTGACGTTGATTAATTTTAAGCCGATTTTTTTCAATTCACTGTCAACGTTTTTAGAAATATTGTCGAGAAATTTGTCTCTATCCGAATTGATTTCTTCAATGGTCATGGTGGCAATCACCAGACGCAATTGCCCGAATAGAATGTCTTTCGCCAACTCTTGAATTTGTTCGGAAGACAGGCCTAACAATCGCTCAGCTGCTGTGTTCATGCTGTCAGATTCTGTGGAAATGGCAATGGTAAAACGGCAAGGAACATCTACACGTATGTTTTGACGACTCAATGCATTGGTCAGGTTGGCTTCTATAGATAAGGGTTTCAAATCTAAAAAGGCATAATCTTGTATGACCGGCCAAATAAACGCGCCTCCGCCGTGCACACATTTGGCAGAAGTGCCCCCGGTGCGGCCGTAAATAACTAATATTTTGTCAGATGGGCATCGTTTGTATCTTGAAACTAAAGCGGTAATGGTCACAAAAAGCACGACCGCGGCGACTGCGATAAGCATGATAGGTGTCATATATTAAATTATAGGGTTTCTACTTCTAACAAATTTCCGCTTTCGACTTTGATGATTCTGACCATCGAACCGGTTTTGATTTCATCTTTTTCAGTTATAGCATCGAGCTCATGAAAAGAGCCGTTCACACTGATTAAAATTTTTCCTTTTCCGGATTTTTTAGCTGGAATGGTCAAATAGACTTCGGCGGTTTTACCCAACGTATTTGCAATATTAAAACTGTTGTTTTCAGCTAATTTTTGTATTTGCTTAATAATGACGAAAAACACGATTACAAACATAATCCCAACAAGCAAAGAAATCAGAATGAGAATGGTTTTGTTTGTGATGCTTTCATAAAAGGAAATTCCAGTCCAACCAAAACCCAAGAGAAAATTGATGAGGTTGCGGAAAGAAAATAATTGAAAAGGCGTATCAGTACCTGATAAATTACTGTCAAAATCTGCATCTGCACCGTCTGAAGCATCCGCGCCGACAAAGGTGAGTACTGTTTGGAGGATAAAAACAATACTGGCTGGAATCGCGATAAACCAAAATGTTTTAAGGAGTGGTTCTAAGTGATTGAAAAATTCCATATTGAAAAGGATAGTTCTGTTTTATGGGAAATTGTCTTAAAAATTGTATTTTGAACTTAGTAAATGTAGAAAATAATTGAATGAAAAATTAAAAAAAAGAAGAATTTAAAAAAAATGAAATAAATCTTTTGAAGATAGTTGCTTGCGTAAAATCGAATCAAACTTGGCTGTTACAATTTTATTTTTTTTGAAACTTGAAAAAAATCATGTTTTTAAAAAAAAGTTACCTTTACTTTTGTCTAAAATTAATCAAAAAATGAGTTTATATACTACCGCCGATGAGGCTTTGAAGATTGTAAAATCTAACAATCGTGTTTATGTGCAAGCTGCTGCTGCTGCCCCCACCGTTCTTACAAAGGCACTGGCAAAGCGCGCTTCCGAACTTCGAAACGTGGAGGTATGCCACTTGCATACAGAGGGTGAGGCGGCTTACGCCAACCCGGAACTCAGAGACAGTTTTCATGTCAATTCTTTTTTTATCGGAAAAAACGTCCGGCACACCCTCAAAGCTGGAAATGGCTCCTACACGCCTGTTTTTTTGAGCGAACTCCCTTTGTTGTTTGACCGGAATATCCTCAACCTCGATGTGGCGCTTATCCACGTGTCGCCTCCGGACAAACACGGGTACTGTTCGTTGGGTGTTTCCGTTGAAGCTACCCTGTCTGCCATCAACAAAGCAAAGCATGTCATTGCTCAAATCAATCCGCAAATGCCCCGTACACATGGTGATGGAATTATTCACATTTCTAAAATAGATACGCTGGTTGAGGTCGATTGTCCAATTTACGAACACAACAATCCGCCGATAACCGAACAGGAAGATAAAATTGGAGGATATGTTGCTGAACTCATAGACGATCGCAGCACTTTGCAGATGGGCATCGGGTCGATTCCCAATGCTGCATTGACCAAGCTAATCAACCACAAGGATTTGGGTTTACACACTGAAATGTTCTCCGACGGTGTCATCGAATTGGTTGAAAAAGGAGTCATAACCGGGAAATACAAAGGCGTGAATCCGGGTCGGGCGATGGCTACTTTTTTGGTTGGTTCTAAAAAACTATACGATTTTGTCGATGACAATCCGTTTGTAGAAATGCGGGCATCAAATTTCGTAAATGACGCGGCACGCATCAAGAAAAATCCGAAAATGGTAGCCATCAATTCGGCAGTAGAAGTAGATATCACAGGCCAAGTCTGTGCAGATTCAATCGGATTTTCGATGTACTCAGGTGTTGGCGGACAAATGGATTTTATCAGAGGTGCTTCCTTGAGCCAAGGCGGAAAAGCCATCATCGCTTTGCCGTCGGTCACCAAAAATGGCGCAAGCAGAATCGTGCCTTTCCTCAAACAAGGAGCGGGTGTAGTAACCACCCGGGCGCATATCCACTACATTATCACCGAGTATGGAATAGCCTATTTGTATGGAAAAACGCTTCGAGATCGTGTGAAAGAATTGGTGAAAATTACGCACCCTGACCACCGGGAATTTTTGGAAAAATCGTACTTCGAAGCCCTTAAAAACAGCAAATAATGATTATTTTGAAATAAACGCTTGTAAAAACAATTCGGCAACCAATTCATTGCCTGTTTGGTTTAAATGAACGCGGTCTGTGGTAAGAATTCCTCGATCTAAGTTCTCCGGATTGTTTGTCAGGTTATAATCCAAAAATATTTTTCGAAGATCAATGAGTTGGCTGTTTGTATTGGATGCAATCTGTCTCACGATTTTTGAATACTCGTTTAAATCGCCATCCTGCGGGTTGGAAAAATCTGATTTTTCACCGATGGCCGCGGGTGTAACGCAGATTACTTCGGCACCTTGTCCTTTGATTTTTTCAATAATGGCGGTGTAAAATTTATCGAACCGATCGGGGTCTGTGCCGGTTCCGAAATCGTCTTTGTGCCACACGTCGTTTACGCCGACAAAGATGAAAACAACATCCGGATGAAGTTCTAAGACATCTTTTTCCAATCTAAAATACAAATCATAAATTTTGTTGCCACCGATACCTGCTCCAACGAGTTCGTATTGTTCGGCTTGGTTGTTTTCGATTAATTTTTGCTGAATCAAATCGATGTATCCTCCTTTTTGCACACCCATTTCAGTGATGGAATCACCAAAGAAAATGATTTTTTTGGGCGGTTTAGAAGTGAAAGATGAAGTCATAATTAATAGAATTACGGCAGTAATGGCAATCGAAAATGTTTTCATGTCTAAAAAAATATGGAGGTAACAAGTTAAAAATCATAGGCGTGCCGATAGAATTGACCACAAAGGATGACAAACATGTCTTTTTCCAATGTTTCTATGGGAAATTCAACAATCCGATTGATTTCCTGCCCGTTTCTATAAAAAATAATGGTGGGCACGTTGGTGATGTTCATCCCTTTTTCCAAGCCTTCCGGCGTGGTTTTTTCTTCACTGATCATGATGGTGGTCATTTTTGACTTATCGAAGCCCAACTGATCTAAAATTTTGACAAAATTCGGAACTTCTCTCCAGCTGTCTTCACACCAAGTCCCCATATAAAGTTTGATGGTTAGGTCATTTTTTAAATGGCTTTTGATGTCTTGTATGGTTTTTTGATTGGGTTTGTAAGCATCATAAGCAGGAATAAACCAATCGGCATAAGGTTCTTTTTTGAGCACTTCTACCGGATAAACCCCCAACAAAACAGGTGTTTTTACTGAGTCTGTTTTTTCATTCATTATTATTTCTTGTTGAGAATCATCGGGTGTCACCGTTGCTTTTTTTTGGTCATTTTTACAGGCATAAAAACCGGATAAAATAAGCAATAAGAAGAATGTTTTTTTCATTTTTTTGGTTTTATAATCCTTGAAAAACTAAATCAAGGAATGACGCGTCATGACCGCAGGTTGTTCGATTCCCATCAATTTCAAAATAGTCGGGGCAATATCGCTTAAAACACCATTTTTAATTTTTTTCAAATCTTTGTCTATCAAAATCAATGGAACGGGGTTGGTAGTGTGTGCCGTGTTGGGCGTTCCGTCCGGATTGATCATGGTTTCGCAATTGCCGTGATCTGCGATAAGCAGGATAGTATAACCGTTGCAGAGAGCCGTCGTGATGACTTCTTTGACGCAGGCTTCCACGGCTTCGCAAGCTTTGATGGCAGCTTCCATCACGCCGGTATGGCCCACCATGTCGCCATTGGCGAAATTAAGGCAAACAAAATCTACTTCACCCTTTTTGAGTTCGTTTACCAAGGCATCTTTGAGTTCATAAGCACTCATTTCCGGTTTCAGATCGTAAGTGGCTACTTTGGGAGAATTTCTCAGTATTCGGGTTTCGCCTTTGAAAGGTGTCTCACGTCCGCCAGAAAAGAAGAAAGTTACGTGTGGATACTTCTCAGTTTCAGCAATACGAATCTGCTTTTTGTCGTGTTTTTCGAGTACTTCACCCAAGGTTTCAGTAATGTTGTCTTTGTCATAAACCACGTGAATATTATGAAAAGTATCGTCGTAGTTTGTTAATGTGACATAATACAAAGGGAGTTTTTTCATAGCAAACTCCGTAAAATCTTTTTGGGAGAGCACTTCGGTCAATTCGCGACCTCTGTCAGTCCTGAAATTGAAGAAGATAACCACATCGTCGGGTTGGATGACTGCGACTGGCTTTCCGTTTTCAGTAATCACGGTCGGTTTTATAAACTCGTCAGTCACATCTGCAGCATAACTTTTTTGAAAGGTTTCTCGGAAATCTTCGGACTTCGTCCCTTGTCCATGAACGAGTAAATCATACGCTAATTTGACGCGTTCCCAACGTTTGTCCCGATCCATGGCGTAATAACGACCAATCACGGTGGCTAATTTAGCAGTAGTTTTGGATAAATGTTTTTGTAAGTCTGTCAGAAAACCCAAACCCGATTTTGGATCTACATCGCGGCCGTCTGTGAACGCGTGAACATAGATTTTTTCTAAACCTGCCACTTGTGTTGCATCTATCAGTCCTTTCAGGTGAGTGATATGAGAATGTACGCCGCCATCGGAAACTAATCCGAGGAAATGTACGCTTTTGTTGTTTTTCTTGGCATATTCAAAAGCCTTCATCAATTCAGGTTCGTTTGCTATGGTTTGGTTTTGAACGGCAAGATTGATTTTAGCCAAATCTTGATAGACAATCCTCCCGGCTCCAAGATTCATGTGACCTACTTCGCTATTTCCCATTTGGCCTTCCGGTAGGCCTACATTGAGTCCATCGGTGCGAAGTGTGGCGTGAGGGTATTTTTGATACAAACTATCGATAAATGGGGTGCGAGCTTGATCGACTGCTGATACTTTCGGGTCAGGAGAAATACCCCATCCATCGAGTATCATAAGGATTACTTTTTTGTTCATGAGTTCTTTAAATCATTTGAATACAAAGATACTAAGAATCGTATCGACACAAAATAAAAAAGCCCGCAAAAATGGGCTTTTTAACGAATCAATAACCTTTGGTGAATTACAATCAATCATGTGATTTTTGTTTTCTGTAATCATCCAACAACTTTCGGTTGAAGTCTTCTTCCAATTTCGACAGCAACAAGACTTTTTTGGGTGAGATTACTTTGCTCAGGTCTGTCAGCATCTTTTTTCTTTCCGTTAGGATGCTTTCTTCTATTTGATAAATATCGTCTAAATATTTAATAGCTTCCGCATCACTGATTGAAGCAAAATTATTTTTTAATTTTATCCGAATGGCACGCAATTGATGCCTTTTTTCTCGCAGGAAGTCGTTTTCAAAAGCATTGTAGATAGGCCAAAATTTCTCTGCTTCTTCAGGTGTCAGGCTCAATTCTTGGGTAAAAAATGCGGTTTTAAGTGCCATGATTTTTTCGTGGTATTCTTTTCGTTGCGAAAATCCGGACAAGCACGTCAATACAATCAATAAGGTAAATACGAGTTTTTTCATTTTGTGTGTTTTTATTCTTCGGTCAAAAGTGAATTACTCAGGTGATCTGTCAGATAATCTTCCAAATCCGCATCGGATAGATTAACTTCAGAAAAAGCGGATAAATCCATTTCACCTGTGAATAAGTTGTTGACATCCATATTGTATGTACTCATGGTATTGTCAAGATAGGTTTGGACATCAGTCCATTGCAATGCGATAGTTTCTTGAGGTTGCTGAGAATGAGATTGTTGTTGATTTATTAAATAGAAGGAAACAAAAACCAACACTGCAGCTACAGCGGCATATCGGGCATATTCGTTAAATAAAAATCGGATTTTGCTTTGTTTTTTTGGTTGTACAGAGGCTAAAATAGTTGCTTTCGATTTTTTAAAATAGCCTTGCGGTACGCTAAATCCGGTTTCGTACTTTTCGGTAAGCGGATTGCTACCAATTGTTTTGTCTTTTATTTTTTGAGAAAATTCCTCAAAATATCCTTTAGGGACGACAAATCCACTGGTTTTGATTGCATCGAAATTTTTCTTAATCGGTTTCATTTCAAAAGTTTGACGTTTTTTTAAGACAATCGTTTAATTGGATTTTAAAAAAGCTTCAATTTTTTTCACGGCGTGGTGATAAGACGCTTTTAGCGCGCCTTCTGAGGTTTCCAAGATTTCAGACATTTCCGCGTATTTTATTTCATCAAAATAACGCATGTTGAAAACCAACTGTTGTTTATTTGGCAAAGTGGCGATGGCTTTTTGTAGTTTGATTTGAATCTCGTCCCCTTCAAAATAAGGGTCAGAAACCAACTGTTCGACAGCGTGTTGTTGTAAATCTTCCATCGAGACTTTGTTTCGTTTTGCTTTGCTTTTCAAAAAACTCAAAGCTTCGTTGGTAGCGATGCGATAGAGCCAAGTATATAATTTGCAATCGCCTTTGAAGTCGTTAATATACCTAAAAACTTTGATGAAGGTGTTTTGCAACACGTCGTCTGCATCGTCGTGGTCTATCACAATTTTTCGGATGTGCCAATAGAGCCTTTGTTGATACAATTCCAACAAAACTTCGAAAGCACTGTTTTGTGTTTCCTTGCCCTGTAACTGTATGACCAACGCGGATTCTTGCACGGTTATTATTTGATTTTAAGACACTAAAATTAACGAATAGTTTAATATTCAATTCGTTTTTTTGAAATCATTTGAAAATCAATTTTTTTCTAAACAGATACTTTGACTAATTTAGCCTAAATTTTCATGAGATGATACTCAACGATTACATCGATCATACGCTGCTCAAACCAACGGCCACAACAGAAGATATCCGAAACTTATGTGATGAGGCGGAGCGATATAATTTTTATGCCGTTTGCGTAAATGGTAGCCGAGTAGCAGACTGCAAAATATTTTTAAAATCCAATCGAGTGAAGATTGCTGCCGTGGTAGGTTTTCCTTTGGGAGCATCCCTGACGGATGTCAAAATATTTGAAGCAGTTAGAGCCATCGAAGACGGAGCTGACGAAATCGACATGGTAATCAACGTGGGTTGGCTCAAAGAAGGCAGAGTAGAAGACATTTTAAAAGAAATCAAACAGATAAAACAGGTCGTTGAGCAAAGGGTTTTGAAAGTTATCATCGAAACTTGTTTTCTGTCTAAAGCTGAAATTGTTCAAGTAGCAGAAATCTGTGTCGCCGCAGGTGCGGATTTTGTAAAAACTTCCACGGGATTCGGGACTGGTGGTGCTACTTTTGAGGATGTGATACTCATCAAAAAAACGGTGGGGAACCGAGCAAAAATAAAAGCAGCGGGCGGTATCAAGGACAAGGAAGCTGCACTGAAATATTTGTCATTGGGCGTTACTAGATTAGGGACTTCATCAGGTATAGCTTTAGTAGAAGGTATTGTTGAATCAGGCGGTGCTAAATATTGACAAAAAAAAGCCCACTCGTTCGAGCAGGCTTTCAGCTAAATAATTGAGAAGTGATTTAGTGGAGTTTAATCTCTGTGTCCTTTGTTGTAACTTTTCCCATGGCTATCTCTTCCGGCATCGTGGTTTTCATGCCTATCATCCTCTCTTTTCCTGCCTTTTTCTTCATAATGCCCTCTGTTGTACCCTTTATTGGCATAGTTTCCATAGGCGTGATTCTTGTAGTGATTGCCATAATAAGGTTTGGCATAATGCGTATTGTAAACTACTACACGTGGAGCAACATAAACGTGAGGTCTGTAATATCTTTTGTAATAAGCATAGTTTGCTCTCGGATGCCCGATGGATGAAACGTAATTGCCATGAAAATAAATTTCTACATTTCCAATGGCTCGCAACCTTCCGTAACCGTCATAATCGATATAAACATCCCCAATTTGGGTGATATTGCCGTATCGGTCGTAGCGAACATATTCTCTACGTGAATCCGGGCGAGATTGGTTGTAGCTGAAACTAAAATTTGGTGTTGAAATAGAAGCGTAAAGCCTATTTCTGTAAGGGGTTTCATAACTGTGGATTTTAAAATCAAACGTGCCGTCGCGATAGACATAGAAAGAAACGTTGCTTTCCGTAAATTCGATGTAGTCTGAATAGCGATGGTTTGCTGTCGCGGTGTTTTGAAATGCAAAAACCAAAATAAAGGCGGAAGTTAAAATCAAATTTTTCATAATGATAGAATTTTAGATTGTCGGTTTTAATCGAATCGACTATCGATTTGAAACGGTAATTACAATTGCCGTGCCAAAAATTAATCACTTGAATTAACTATTTGATATATAACTAAATAAAACTAAAATTAGTTGATTTTGGCAAAATGAAATATATCGAAATAGTGTATTTGGAATCTTCTTAAACCCTTTTGACCGAGTAGCCTTCTTTGTTCAGGATTTCGATGATTTTATCACGAAAATTACCTTGGATAATGATTTCACCATCCTTGGCCGAACCACCCACGCCACATTTAGTTTTCAACATTTTAGCCAGTACTTGCAAGTCTTCATCAACTCCCACAAACCCTTTGATGAGTGTTACAATTTTTCCATTGCGCCCTTTTTTGCTGAAATGTGCCTCAAGTCTTTGGTCTTTTTTGGGTAGCGTTTCTTTGTTTTCAGAATCAGATTGAAATTTGAAATTTTCATTGGTAGAAAAAACGAATCCGCCCAAATCTTCCAATCCTAATTTTTTGGGTTTGCTCATGCTTTTATTTTTTGAGGCCTATTTCTTGAAGGCGTTGATTCAGATATGCCCCGGCGGTGATGTCATCAAAAGATTTTGGGTGATTTTGGTCAATGCATTCCGGTAAACAATTGAGCCGCATTTCGCTGCGCGGATGCATAAAAAAGGGAATAGAGTATCGGGAAGTATGCCAAAGTTCGCGCGGTGGATTCACAACCTGATGAATGGTCGATTTGAGTTTGCCGTTGGTCAATCGTTGTAGCATATCGCCAACATTTATCACCAGCTCATCGGGTTGTGCAATCGCATCTATCCAAACACCGTCTTTTCTCAAAACCTGCAATCCCGGGGCAGAAGCCCCCATGAGCAAAGTGATGAGGTTGATGTCGCCGTGAGCTCCTGCTCTTACAGCGTTTTTGGGTTCGGTTGTAATAGGTGGATAATGGATTGGACGAAGGATGCTGTTGCCATTGCTCGCCCAATAATCAAAATAAAATTCATCCAAGCCAATGTGCAATGCCAAGGCACGCAAGACATAAATACCGGTTTTCTCGAGCATTTTGTATGCTTTCATCCCAACTTCGTTAAACTTTGGGAGTTCTTTTACGTCTAAATTGCCGGGATAAATTTCCGTGAGTTTGGCATCAACTTCAGGCTCTTGCCCAAAGTGCCAAAATTCTTTCAAATCTCCTTCGGATTTGTCTTTGGCGTGTTCTTTTCCAAATGAAACGTATCCTCTTTGTCCGGCTAATTCAATGCGTTCATACCTTTTTTTAACATCGGCCGGTAATTCAAAAAACTTTTGAACTTGCTCATACAATTGGATGCTCAAATTTGGACTCAAAAAATGGTTTTTAAGTGCCACAAACCCAATTTCTTCGTAGGCTTTGCCCAATTCGTTTACAAATTTTAGTTTTCTTTTAATGTCGACTGAAAGGAAATCACTTAGGTCAATGCTTGGGATATGGTTCATATCTTTGTTTTGGTTTAATTGTCTTGCAAAGATATTCTTTTATTGAATTTTTAAAAGTTCAGCCAATTAGTTAGAGTCAAAACTACATTCATATACATGGACATCGCTTAAATTAATGCTACTTTTGTCTTACAACTAAAATAGGTTGTTTAGGATTTTTTGTATGAAAAAAGTATTGGTTGTCACCTACTATTGGCCACCCGCAGGCGGTCCCGGCGTGCAGCGATGGTTGAAATTCGTAAAATACTTACCCGAATTCGGCATTGAACCGCATGTGTATGTTCCGCAAAACCCAAATTATCCGATTGTAGATGAAACACTTCTATGCGAGCCTAATCCTGCCATCCACATCATCAAGCAGCCTATTTTTGAACCCTATGCTTTGGGCAAAATAATCTCCAAAAAGAAAACCAATCGAATCAGTTCGGGGATTATAACCGAGAAAAATATGTCGTGGATGGAGAAATTCCTGCTTTTCGTGCGTGGGAATTTATTTATTCCGGATGCGCGTGTTTTTTGGGTAAAACCATCTTATAGGTATTTAAAAAATTATCTTATTGAACAAAAAATTGATACATTGATTACCACTGGGCCTCCGCACAGTTTACATTTGATTGGCTTAAGATTGAAAAAAGAGTTAAAAATCAATTGGATAGCCGATTTCCGTGACCCTTGGACAACTATTAGCTATCACAACAAACTTCGGATGTTGAAGTTTGCCGTAAAAAAACACCTTCGAATGGAACGGGAAGTATTGCAAACGGCGGATGAAATCATTGTCACAAGCAATTCCTTGCAGCGAGCCTATCAAAAGACAGCCAACAAACCCGTCTCACTCATCACCAACGGATATGACCTTGAAGATATTGAAAAAGTTGATTTAGATGCATTTTTTTCGATTACCCACATAGGTTCGTTGCTCTCAAGGCGCAATCCAATCGTTTTGTGGAAGATACTGTCGGTATTGATTCAATCGCAACCTGATTTTAAAAAACACTTGAAAATCAAATTAGCCGGTATAGTCGGGCAAAATGTATTAGATTCCCTAAGCGAATTTGGTTTGATGGTTTTTGTAGAGCAGAAGGGCTATGTGAATCACAGCCAAGCAATTAAAATGCAACATTCGGCTCAGTTGCTGTTGTTGGCAGAAATTGATTCTGAAGAAACAAAAGTAATCATTCCTGGTAAATTTTTTGAATATTTAATCGCCAGAAGGCCTATTTTGGCTGTCGGGCCACACGATTGGGAAATAAAAGGGCTAATCGAGCAAACCTCAAGCGGGCGATGCTTCAGCCACCGGCAACAGGAAGAAATAAAAGATTATATTTGGAAATGTTTTCAAGCCTATCAATCCGGGAATTTAATGGTTCAATCAAAAGGAATCGAAGCTTTTAGCAGAAAAGAGTTGACACGAAAACTATCCAAAATCATTCATCAATAATGGGTATCGTCAGCAAACAATCCATCCAAAACACGCTGATAACCTATGTGGGTTTTTCATTCGGAGCGGTCAACGCATTGTTTCTATACACCCATTTTTTGGGCGAAACCTACTATGGACTTACCGCATTTTTGTTGTCCTCCGGTGGCATCTTGATGCCTTTAATGGCTTTTGGCGCGCACAACACCATCATCAAATATTTTCCGCTTTTCAAAACAGAGCAGGAAAAATCCGGCTTTCTGACTTTTATGTTGTTTTTCCCTTTGATACTGATACTTCCGCTGTTGGTTTTGTTCTTTTTTTTCTACACGGATATCGCGCTGTACCTTTCAAGAGAAAACCCGATTATCTACGATTTTTTTTGGATGTTGCCTATTTTGGGATTGTTGATGGGCTATTTTGAGGTTTTTTACGCTTGGGTCAAAGTGCACTTTCAATCGGTTTTTGGCGGATTCATCAAGGAGATATTGATTCGGGTGATGATTATGATTAGCTTGTATTCGGTTCATATTCATTGGCTTACATCGGTTCAATTTGTTTTTCTGCTCGTGGTGATTTACGGGCTTTCGACCGTTTTGATGATGATTTCAGCATTTTGGATACGCAAACCCATAGCTAAAATATTTATCCCAAAAGAATTTAAAGCCATTTTTGTCTATTCGGCATTCATCATACTCTCGGGAAGTGTCGCTGCCATGCTGATAGATATCGACCGGTTTATGATTTCCCAGTTTGTGAAGATTGAAAACGTAGCATATTACTCTGTAGCCGTATTTATCGCTGCTGTTGTCGCCGTACCAAGCAGAGCCATGCATCAGATAACCCATCCGATTACGGCCAGGTTGATGGCTAACAACCAACACGACGAATTGAATATGCTGTACAAGCAAACCTCCATCAACTTACAGTTTATTGGCGGCTTTATTTTTTTGGGTATTTTGGTTAACATTCAACAAATCTATTTATTGATTCCCGATAAATACGAAGGAGGTATCAGTGTGGTTTTTTTGATTGGATTTACCAAATATTTTGATTTGGTTTTGGGCAATAATAACGCGATTATTTTCAATTCGACATACTATCGTTCGGTGCTGCTTTTGGGTGTGTTGTTACTCTTCTTTTCCGTTTTGCTCAATTCTATTTTTATTCCAAAATACGGCATCAATGGTGCGGCAGTTGCCACTTTGATTAGCCTTGCCGGATACAGTATGGCAAAACTGTTTTTTGTGGTATTTAAACTGAAACTGTTTCCGTTTTCCATCAAAAACGCATGGTTGTTATTGGTAACGGCAGCGTTGTTTTTCGGGTTTTATTACTGGGATTTTTCGTTTCATCCGATGGTAAATATACTGCTGAAGTCGATTTTGGTAACCGTACTATACGTCTTTGTCAATTACAAATTGAACATTTCGGAGGAAATCAACAAAGAAATTGGAAGATTGAAGCGAAAAATAACTTTTTGATAAATCAGTTCCATCTACAAGCAAAAAAAAACGTCTATTTGTGTGGAAGGAATTAATTTGTCGGGCAAAAAAAAAACGAGGAACAGGTTATTTTTTGTGTTGGGTTTTCAGATATGAACGATGTGTTTATGAGCTGATAGTGGCTTTGTGTTTCTTGATGTCCGCATTAGTTGTTGAGTTTTAGTTTCATCATTATGTCGGTCTGCTCGTCATTGCCCAATATGAAAACGTGTTTGTCAAACTCTACGAAACCGTTTTTTTTGTAAAAATTTATTGCTCTTGGATTTTTTTCCCAAACACCCAACCAAACATAGTCAGCACATTTTTGTCTGGCTATTTGTATTGCTTTGTCGTAAAGTAATTGTCCAACGTTTTTTCCGTGAAAGTCTTTTAAAACATAAATACGTTCAATTTCAAGAGCCTTGTCGTCTTGCAATTCTGTTTGTGATTGTCTGAAGTTTAGTTTTAAGTAACCAATAATATGGTCGTCAAGTGTTGCAAAATAAAATTCAGCGTTGTTATCGTTAAGATCAGTGGTCAGTTTTGCAATAGAAAACCCTTCGTCAAGATAATTTTTCATATTCTCTTCCGTGTTACCAGAAGCGAAAGTTTCAAAAAACGACTGCCTGCCAATTTTTTGTAATTGATCAATGTTGTCAAGCTTTACTTTTTGTATGTCAATGTCTGTCATTTTCGCTTTACGGTTTTGTTGTCTAAGGTTGCTACTGACGGTCTCGGCTATGCGTAGTGCGGGATTTCAAGGCACTTCACTGTCAACCAAACACAAACTTTGATAGAAGCACAATCCCGATAGCTATCGGGATGATTTAACCACTGAACCGCCACTTTTGGGTAGGTGCTGTTGTGCGTTCGGCTTTCTTTTCTGTCAAGCGAGTTTAACAAAATTGTCTTCAAGTTTTACGTTAAAATTGATTTCTGCTTTTAA
>PFUR01000076.1 GCA_002790195.1 Flavobacteriales bacterium CG_4_9_14_3_um_filter_40_17 | reverse complement strand
TGTCGCGATGGCGGATGGTCACGGTTTGGTCTTCTAAGGTTTGATGATCGACCGTGATGCAAAAGGGCGTTCCGGCAGCATCTTGCCTGCGATAACGCCGCCCGACTGCATCTTTCTCATCATAAGTGACATTGAAATCGAATTTCAACTCATCGATGATTTTTTTGGCAATTTCAGGCAAACCGTCTTTTTTTACCAACGGGAAAACCGCGGCTTTTACAGGTGCTAAAATAGCCGGCAAACGCAATACGGTTCGGGAAGAGCCGTCTTCCAAAGTTTCTTCTTGAAGTGAATTGGAAAAAACCGCCAAAAACATCCGGTCTAAGCCAATAGAGGTTTCGAGCACATACGGCACATAGCTTTCGTTGGTTTCCGGGTCGAAATATTGGAGTTTCCTACCGGAGAATTTTTCGTGGTTGCCCAAATCGAAATCCGTGCGGGAGTGAATGCCTTCCAATTCTTTAAAACCAAACGGGAATTTGAATTCGATATCGCAGGCCGCATCGGCGTAGTGGGCTAATTTTTCGTGGTCGTGGAAACGGTAATTTTCGACACCCAAGCCCAGCGAATGATGCCATTTGAGTCGGGTTTCTTTCCAGTGCTCATACCATTCTTTTTGTGTGCCCGGCTTGATGAAAAACTGCATTTCCATCTGTTCAAATTCGCGCATGCGGAAGATAAACTGCCGCGCCACAATCTCATTTCGAAAAGCCTTACCGGTTTGGGCAATGCCAAACGGAATTTTCATGCGCCCGGATTTTTGCACGTTGAGGAAGTTGACAAATATACCTTGTGCCGTTTCGGGGCGCAGGTACAAATCCATGGCGGATTCGGCGGTTGAACCGATTTTGGTGCCAAACATCAAGTTGAATTGTTTCACCTCAGTCCAGTTGCGGCTACCCGTGTCGGGGTCGGCTATTTCCAATTCTTCAATCAGGGCTTTTACATCGGCTAAATCATTTTTTTCAAGCGATTTACCCAATCTCTTCAAGACGGCTTCGCCTTTTTCTTTGTAATCAATCACGCGGGCATTGGTGGCCAAAAACTGTTCTTTATCGAAGGATTCGCCAAAACGCTTGGCTGCTTTCTCGACTTCTTTGTCAATTTTTCCTTCAATTTTCGCTACGTAATCTTCGACCAACACGTCGGCGCGGTAACGTTTTTTGGAATCTTTGTTGTCAATCAACGGGTCGTTGAACGCATCGACGTGGCCGGAGGCTTTCCATGTGGTCGGATGCATAAAAATAGCGGCATCGATACCCACGATGTTGTCGTTGAGTTGTACCATGGCTTTCCACCAATAGTCGCGAATGTTTTTTTTAAGTTCTGCTCCATTTTGCCCGTAATCATACACGGCACTTAGCCCATCGTATATTTCGGAGGATTGAAATATGTAGCCGTATTCTTTCGCATGGGCTATTACGTTTTTGAAATGATCTTCGGGATGTTGTGCCATATTGATAAAATAAAAAAACCGCTAGTTCGATTGGATAGCGGTTGCAAAAATAAGATTTTTAACGCATTTTAAATGGAATGTAATGAATGGATTTTGTGATTTTTTCGGTTGCGCAAACAATTAATTTATCAGTTCCGAGGCTTCGGGGGAGTAGTCTCGCTAAAGGCGTGGTGTATGGAAATTCTGCTTCCGAAGACTTCTCGATACTTTTTGAATCTGCCCGGCAGATTCAAAAAACTCGAAGTGATAGAAGTGCATTTATTAATCATTGTCAGGTCGAGTAGCGCGGATCGAGACCTCAAGTTTGCGAATTGACCGATTACTTCAATTCGAATGTTTTGGAAGCCAACAACTGCGGGCCATCAAAAATATTTGCGACATACAAACCTTTTTCAAATTTGGCATCGGCAGACGAGGCCAACACATCCACACAAACATCCAGATTCTTTTGGTCGTAATAAGCTTTGGCAGTTGTGCTGAAATAAAGCGTAGCTTCACCGTATTCGATGGCTTTCTTTTCACCCATTAAATTGTTTTTTGGGTCGATAATTTGCACATAATATAATTTATCCCCCGCAGGTGCGATTTTGTTTTCGGCTAAGGTGAAGCAAACATTGAGTTTATCTGCTCTTCGAGCGCGGTCAGTCGGGTCTGTTTTTCCTGAAGAACGCACAATCATGGCTGTACTTTTCAAATTGGAAATCGTGATGACTGATGCAACTTCCACCATTTTTTTGAGATCGTCGTTTTGTACGGTCAATGAGTCGTTGATGACAATTCTATTTTGCAATTCCTGCACGGTGCTGTCTCTTTCAACGGTCAACGAATAATTGGCCGTTTTCAAAGAGTCATTCAGTTTGAACAATTCTTCTCTTTCTTTTTTAAGTTTGAAAACTTCTTGGCGATATCTGGACAAAACTGCTACATCAGCTTTCATGGTTTTTACTGAGTCAATTAATTGCTCTATACGATCTCTGGCGGCAACCATATCATCGTTGATAACACTGTTCTCTTGGAGTGCTTTGTCATAATTGGTTTTCATTTCATTCAACTCAAAAAGAACTTGCTCTTTCTCATTGGTCAATTTATTTTCGGTATCTTGTCCTTGAAAATAAAATTTAAGCGTGAAAATTCCGAGAAGTACGACTAAGGCAATCAGTACTCCTATGGTTGTTTTCAGTTTTTTACTGTCGGTTTCTGTACTCATGGTAGGATAATTTAAATGTGAATGTTTGATGTTAAAAGATTGGTTGTTTGATATTAAATTTTTGTTCTTCCCGGATTATTGCCTGGGATGCAACGATTTATTGATAAAAGAAGAGAAAAAAATTTGTATAGCTTGCCGTCATGACCTACCGATTGTAGATTTAAGTTTAAATAACTCTGATTTTCTCAATTTAGTATTTTATGGAAGACTCTCCTTACAAGAGAGTGCTTCTTTATTTTACTTCAGAAAGTCAGGAAAGGTACAAAATATTGTTCACAATCTAAAATATCACGGCAGAGAAGATGTAGGTAAATTATTGGCTGACTGGTTTGGGTATGAATTATTAGAAGAGAAAAGATTTCAAACCATCGATGCAATCGTACCCGTTCCGCTTCACAAGAAAAAATTGAGGCAACGAGGTTATAATCAACTGACTACTTTCGGATTGCGATTGGCTGAAATCTACCAAAAGCCATATGTGGAAGATGTACTCATCCGAAAATATGCCAATACTTCTCAAACTTTTAAGGATGCATTCAGCCGGTGGATGAACGTGAAAGAAATCTTTGATGTTCAAAATATCGAAAAATTGGCACACAAACATGTGCTTCTAATCGATGATGTTGTCACCACCGGAGCCACTTTGGAAGCATGCGCACTGTCTTTACAAAAGATTCCGGGCGTAAAAATCAGCATCTTGACTATGGCAAAGGCAGAGTGAGCCGTCTGAACACATGAACCCACACAACTTATTTCGAGTCCATACGATTTCAAATAAGTTATTGATAATAGTTGAGACGAAGTGTACGGCTATGCAGACGCTAATAATGGGGGCAAAGAAATGCTGTTGGAATTAAACCGTATTAAGAAATCTGTGTGCGTTGAAAAGTTATTTCGAAAACTTTTGAACTGTCAGAGTTCAACTGCAATTAATACTTTTTGACAATTGTCAATTGTTAGACTACATCGTTTGAATAGCTTTGCACCAAACTGCTTTTAAATTCAAAGGCTATGAATTTTGTTTTAGTAAAATCTTTCTTAGAATTTTTATCCTTCATAGTTTGTTTTAAATAGAAAAAGTGACTAAATATTATTGTTCATCTAACCTAAAAATTAAATCATCATGAAGCATGTAACCTTTTCTATCGTATCGTTATTGGTTTGTTCATTCAGTGCTACAGCACAATGGGAAATGGATAAAGGACACTCCAAAGCTACTTTTATCGCCGTCCATCACCTCATTTCTGATGTCGATGGATATTTCAAATCTATTGATGCCAAAATCACAGCCTCTTCCGACGACTTGTCAGATGCTGTTTTTGAGTTTACTGCACAAACTGCTAGTATTTTCACGGATCTTGAGATGCGTGACAAGGATCTTAAAAGTGAAGGTATGTTCGATGTTGAAAAATTTCCAACGCTTTCATTTAAAAGCACCAAACTGACTAAAATTTCGAGCAATAAATACAAACTTGATGGAGATATAACCATCAAAGGAATTACCAAACCGGTTACTTTCGATTTGGTTATGAACGGTCCGGTTGTAAGCCCAAACCCTAACAACAAAAAGTTGCAATTAGGTTTAAAAGCCACCGGCACTGTTAACAGAAGTGATTTTGGTGTCGGAGGTAAGTTAGCATCTGCAATGGTTAGCGATGAAATTCAATTGCGTTTTACCGGAGAATTTCATAATTAATTTGCTTTTGTGTGCGATATACCGATGGTTCAAAACAAAAGAGGATGGCTTTGTACCATCCTTTATTATTTTATATTTGGATTTATCTGTGTTTTCCCTTTTCCCAGCCATTGGATCCCAGATATTTATTGGCCGTTTCAGCCGCCGTTGCTTCCAACGTTGTCCCCATAGAGTCGTTCCATCGGTTGAGAAATCCGAATAGAGAAATAACCCCAAGCATCTCAATGATTTCTCCTTCATCCCAATGCTGATACAATCGTTTTTTGATGGAATCTTCCACCCCATTGGGATGAGATGCAGCCAAAAGTGCAAAATCAAGTGCTACGCGTTCGGCTTCTGAAAAAGCCGCATGGCTTCTGTATTCCCAAATATGTTCCAATTGTTCTGGGGTTGCGCCGTATCGCTCCGCTGCCAAAATAGTGTGTGCCTGACAGTATCGGCAACCGGCTGCGTTGCTCGCCACCCAGCCAATCATCCGTTTAAGAGCAGCCGTTACCCGCCCGTGGTTTTTCATCACCGCTTTATTCAGGTTGATGAATGCTTGCGCCATTTCCGGCCGGATCTGCATAGTCAACACGCTGTTTGGACAGAAACCGAGTGTTTCGTTAAAAAATTCTGACAGTTGCTTTACTTCTTCATTAGCGTCTGCCGGCAAAGGATTGACAAGTGGCATAAAAACAAGTTTAAATTTTTATGCCAAGGTAAATAATTTTGTTATAATTTTATGGTTCGATTCAATTCTAAATCCCAATTTATTATGGAACTCATTCTGAGAACCTACCCGCTCAAACTCAAACATACTTTTACCATTTCCAGAGAATCACATGACATCCAACCCAGTTTGGTTGTCGAACTTAAACACGAAGGAATCTCCGGTTTTGGCGAAGCAACCACCAATCCGTATTACGGCATCACCTTGGAAAATATGCAAACGGCTCTTCAAAACGCGTCTGTTTTGATGGAAACGGCTGTGCTCTACACCCCCGAAGATTTTTGGGTGAAAGCAGAAAAATTGTTGCACAACAACTATTTCGCACTCTGCGCCTTAGACATGGCTTTCAACGATTGGTACGCGCGTCGGCATGGTAAAAAACTATACGAATTGTGGGATTTGCAAACACATTACAATCCGTTGACCAACTATACCATCGGAATTGATACCCTCGACAAAATGACCGAAAAGTTATTAGAAAAACCGTGGCCTATTTATAAAATCAAGTTGGGGACTAAAAACGACTTAGACATCCTTCGCGAACTCAGAAAGCACACCTCTTCCATTTTTCGTGTCGATGCCAACTGCGGATGGACGGTGGAAGAAACGCTACAAAATGCCCGTGAAATGAAACCCTTGGGTGTGGAATTTATCGAACAACCCCTGCCTGCCGATGACCTGAAAGGAGCTGAAGTAGTCTTCAAAAAAAGTGAACTCCCGATTATAGCCGACGAAAGTTGCATCACAGAAAGTGATGTTGCCAAATGCCACAACCGGTTTCACGGTATCAATGTCAAACTCACGAAGTGTGGTGGGCTCACCCCTGCTCGGCGCATGCTTGCCGAAGCCCGTCAACTCAGAATGAAAACCATGGTGGGCTGTATGACCGAATCGACCGTGGGAATTTCAGCCATCGCACATCTTCTCCCATTGCTTGACTATGTGGATATGGATGGCGCGCTTTTGCTCGAAACAGACATCGCAGACGGCGTGAACATTCGCGATGGGAAGGTCTTTTATGCAAACCAACCCGGCACGGGTGTAACGCTCAAAGAGTAAATGAAGGTTTGCAAATTTCCCGGTAGGATTATTTCCCTGAATGGTAAAACAAAGCTCTATTTCGGTGGGACTTCCTATCTTGGCATGGCTACGTTGCCCGAATTTCAAGAATTATATGCAGGGTATCTAACGAAATGGGGAACCGCCTACGGGAGTTCGCGCAATGCCAATATCAAACTCGACGTATATGACAGCGCCGAACAAAAGTTGGCTAAGTGGGTCGGAACCGAAGCCGCACTGACCGTTTCTTCGGGCACAATCGCCGGATTCATGGCATTGCAATCTTTTGAAACTTCGCACGATTTTTTTCATTTTCCCGGAACGCATCCCGCTATTTTGCATCCGAACAGTAAAGAAATCAATTGGAGTGAGGTCAACAATCCACATCACGAGGGGAAAAAGAAAATACTCTTGATTGGCGAATCCTATCCGAGCAAAAAGGTAAAACCATTGGATTGGAATATTAAAAACCCTTTGAACACTAGTTTGTTAATCGATGACTCTCACGGATTGGGTTTTACCGGAATAGATGGAAGCGGTGTTTCCAAGTCCATCGACAAAACCCGATTTGAAGAAGTTTTGCTGGTTGCTTCCTTGGGAAAAGCACTCGGAATCAACGGCGGCGTTATCGCAGGTAGCCGTTCACGGATTGAGAAAATAAAAAAACTTCCTTCCTTTGCGGGAGCTTCCGGTATGAATCCGGCTGCTTTGGAAACCTTTTTGCAAGCGGATAAATTATATGCCCGTCAAAGGGAAAAATTATACGAAAACATTTCTTATTTCAATCGGAAAGCCAAACTGCCAAGCAAGCATTTTATCTTCGACAAAAACTACCCGGTGGTGTACAGCCAACATCCTGATATCGCGGCTTTTTTACAATCGATAAACATTGTCATCGCGCATTTTGAATATCCCAATCCGGGGCAAACGCTCAACAGAATTGTGTTAACGGCAGCCCACAATTCGGAAGATTTAGATACTTTAGCAATTGCTTTACACAAATTCATACTTCAAAAAACATAGAAAATGACACAGACAATCATCACAACTTGGAAAGAAAATATGGCCTTTGAATCGGAGAATCCCGGTGGAAAATTTATCATCGATGCATCACCTGAGGATGGCGGCGAAGGTTCCGGATTCCGGCCCAAAGCGCTCATGCTATCGGCTTTGGCAGGTTGTTCGGGCTTAGACGTAGCTTCAATGATGAAGAAAATGCGTTTGGCAGTGGATGATTTTGTCATCACCGTTTCGGCCGAGTTGACAGAAGAACATCCGCGGTATTACAACAGCGTACTGGTTGATTATCATTTTACCGGAGAATCTTTGGACAAAGCCAAACTTCAAAAAGCCATCGACTTGTCCGTTGAAAAATACTGCGGCGTGATGGAAATGTTCCGCCGGTTTGCCGAAGTCACGGTTACTGTACGATTTAATTGATATTCTCTGCTAAAAAACTTTTAAAAATGCGCTGGCTGTTAAAACCTAAACCGGATACTACACAGGTCAAACTGTTGGCGGAGCAATTGAATATCACAGGTTCTTTGGCTTACTTGCTGGTGCAGCGTGGTATCTGCACGTTTAAAGATGCAGAAGTCTTTTTCCGACCTTCTTTAACCCACTTGCACAATCCGTTTTTGATGAAAGACATGGATTTGGCAGTGCAACGGATTGAAAAAGCCATCGAAAGCGGCGAAAATATAATGGTTTTTGGCGATTATGACGTGGATGGAACGACCTCGGTCTCATTGGTTTCTTCCTACCTAAAAACCTTGACGGATCAAATTGCTACTTACATTCCCGACCGCTATGAGGAAGGTTACGGTGTTTCTTACCAAGGTATTGATTATGCAGACGACAATGGATTTTCACTCATTATTGCACTTGACTGCGGCATCAAAGCGGTTGATAAAGTAGCTTATGCCCGCACAAAAGGCATTGATTTTATTATCTGTGACCACCACACACCGGGAGTTAAAATTCCGGAAGCAGTTGCCATACTCAATCCCAAACAAATCGACTGTAGCTACCCCTACAAAGAGCTTTGTGGTTGTGGCGTTGGATTCAAATTGGTACAGGCATTGGCTTCGAAAAGAGGTCAACAAGTGGAAGATTTAATGTCTTATTTGGATTTGACAGCAGTGGCAATCGGGGCAGATATTGTGCCGATGACGGGCGAAAACAGAACGCTGATGTATTTTGGATTACAAATACTCAACCAAAAACCGAGGATTGGGTTTAACACACTTTTGCGGCAACTCAAAAAAAAGGTTTATGATGTCAATGAAGTTGTTTTTGTATTAGCTCCGCGCATCAACGCGGCAGGAAGAATGAAACACGGACAGCACGCCGTGGCTTTGCTTACGGAAACCGATGAATCCAAAGCTGAAGTTTTGGGGCAAGAAATAGAAACATTCAATCTCGACCGCAGGCAAACCGACCAAGATATCACAAGGGAAGCACTGCAACTCATTGAAACTTCCGGCGAACAAAAATGTTTCTCGACTGTGGTTTATCAAGAACATTGGCACAAAGGTGTGATTGGAATCGTTGCTTCAAGATTGACGGAAACTTATTATCGGCCAACGGTGGTATTTACAAAAAGTGGCGATAAATTGGCCGCTTCAGCCCGTTCGGTAAGCGGTTTCGATTTGTACCGAGCTTTGGAAAATTGCACCGATTATCTGGAACAATTCGGTGGGCATAAGTTCGCGGCCGGTTTGACCCTGAAAGAATCGCAGTATGAATCTTTTAAAAGCCAATTTGAAAAAGTCGTTTCAGAAAGCATCGAAGAATGGCAAAAAACACCAACCATCAATATTGACATGGAATTAAGCCTACAAGAAATCGACGCTAAATTCTATCGTATCTTGAAACAACTGTCGCCTTTCGGGCCGGAAAACATGAACCCGGTTTTTGTCGCAAGAGGTGTCCGCGATTCGGGATACGGGAAAACGGTTGGGAAAGCGCAAGACCATCTTAGGTTGTCGCTTACGCAAGGTAGTTCTTCGCCAATTGTTGCCATCGGTTTTGGTTTGGGCAACAAACTTGACATCATCAAAAGCGGGAAACCCTTTGATGCGGTTTTTTCCATCGATGAAAACGAGTGGAATGGCCAAGTAAGTTTACAGTTAAAATTACACGACTTACAAGAGGCAGCATTTTAATGAAATTTTCTTGAAACCTACACTTTACGAGTTCAGCCATCAGAGAATCTATCGAAAATAAAAAAGATAGACCTCACAGACATTTTAAAGTTGCGAGGCCTATCTATGAACTAAATAACCAACCAAATCAAATTTTAAATAGAATGCGCCGCTATATCCTACGGCCTGAAATCAGCCTAAATATAATGGCAATTACAGCAATAACAAGCAAGATGTGAATAAGACCTCCTGCGCTGTATCCGAGGTATCCGATTGCCCAAAGAATCACTAAAATGACAGCAATGGTATAAAGTATATTTCCCATGATGCTTAATTAGAATTGTTAACTGTCAAATCTTTAAATGCCTGACCTAGTGCGGACATGTCGTGGCTAAATTCGGTTTTGAAATTTTCCCAATTGTCTTTGCCGGATGCCTGATATTCATCCATCTTCCTTCTCATGTCCGTGTTTTTTTGCTCGAGTTCGGTAATTTTTTTCTCATAATCAGCCTTAGCTTCTGCCTTTTGATTGATGATCCTCAATTTGAAGGCTGCGATGCTTTGTTCGTTGGCCGTGATTTCGGCTGATGTCTGCACCCTGTAGTTTTGTATATCAATTAAATATTGTGCATTGGCTTCATCCAAATCTTTGTTGGCTTGAACGACTTTATCTTCTGCATTCAATACTTTTTCGGCGGGCGTGTTCTCCTTGCAGCTTGCAAAAAATGCAACTGCAATGAAAAGTAATACGATAGTAGTACCCTTTGCTTTTTTCATTTTGTTAGGTTTTAGTGTTATTTTTTTTGTTTTTCTTGTCTTGCTTATTTTTTATTTCAGCAACGAGTGCTTCTATTTCGGCTTTTGTCTTGCTGAGCTTCATTTCTAACCTTCCCATCAAATCGTCCTGATAACCGTTTACCAGTAGCACGTCACTTTCTGTGAGAGAGCTGAATCTTTGTTTCAACTGCTCTTTGATTATATCCCAGTTTTGGTATAACTCTTTGTTTTCCATTGCTTTATCGATTTATTTTTATTTCTTTAAGGGGTTGATTCAAAGGAAGGCAAACCTCAGCAAACCTAAAATTCTATTCAGGTTTTATTTCCAAAATGGTATAATTTTTCAAGTGGCAGATTTTTCTGAACCGTAGAGATAGATCCCCAACCCAACGGCTAACACAACAACTCCAACGATGGGAGACCATTCGAAATCATGATGATCATCGACGGTGATTTGCATCTCGCCGAAATCAACCACCTTCTTTTTGGTCACGAAATTAAATCCGGTGAAAATGGTAATCAGCAAGCCGATTGCCAATATGATGATACCTGCTTTTTTCATCTGTTAATATTTATTTGTTTTTAAAAGGTCAGATGTAATTCGCCAATCAACATTTCGGTTGGTATACAGAATTGTCATGGCTCATTTCATATAAAACTCAATTTGAAATTAAAGTAATAGAATCAAAACCAAAACTATTAACAGTATAGCTCCTATAGAAAGATAAACGCCTCCACCTACTTGTTTCATTTCTTTTTTGGTTGCGCGTACTTCTTTGCGTAAGGCTTTGCGCTCTGAAGATGACAAATCAGATTTGTCCATGGCTTTTATTTCTTCCAATCTGTTGAGCAGGACATTTACCCTGGCTGATTCAACGGTTTCGATTGGGTCTGTTACATTCGCAAACATTTCAGCGGGAGCAAATGCCAACAACATCAATACAATTGATAATCTTAAGGTTAGTTTTTTCATTTTAAATGTGTTTAGTTATGAATTAATTTTCACATGACAAAGTTGGCGAAGCATTCCAAAACTTGTGTTACATAATTTATTTTGAAAGTTATAATATTCACACATTTAGGGAATGTAATTGGGAGAATCGCATAACTTCTTTTTTGGATTGGTGCGTCCTTCGCGATTCAATTATTGCCGTTACCGTGTTTCTTGCCTTTGTTATTTCCTTGCTTATGATTTTCCTTATTATGATTCCCTTTTCCGGGCTTGTTCCCGATGGTATTTTGCGAATTGCCTCGATAGCCTTTAGCATATTTTTTTCGGTGTTCCGGGAAGTAAGTGTAGGGCGTTTTTCCGTGATAATCTGTCATTACAACTTTGTACCCACTATACAAATCATAGTTTCTGTATCTGCGAGGCAGTTGCGACCTGTTTACCCAAGATCCGTTCACATTGTAAATAAACATGGACGATTGAATATCATAATAGGCTTCGACATCTGGTATATAATAATACCGTGCTTCATCATATCCCTGAGGGCCCCATTGGGGAGCTGAACCAATGTGAATATCCAACGATACTTGTGCTTGTGCTACGCCAGTCAGAAAAAAAATTATTCCGAGAATGGCAAGTTTTAATGTTTTCATTGTGCTGAAATTTAAATTATTACTCTGTAATTATAAACAAAGATGGGGCTGTTACCTGCGATTTGTCTTACACAACTTTGCTTAATTTTTACATGATTCACATATTCTATCTATTGCCGGCTCAATCGATATTACAAAAAAAAAGAGCCACTTCGATTTATATCAAAGCGACTCTTTTCAGAAAGTAAAATGAAACTTTATTTGCGCGGGATTATATCAATAATAACCGAACGGTTATAAAAGCGTTCTTCGGGCAAGTTGTTTTCAAAAGGGCTTAAATCTTCATTTTCGCCGAGACCGGTTACTTCAAAAGTAACATCGTTTGTTCCGGCTTTAGCCAAACTTTTTTCGAGAATTGCTCGAACATCGTTGGCTCTATCCAAGGATAATTTTTGGTTGTAGGCATATTCTCCAATGACATCTGTATGACCGTGGATGATGACTTTATCGCCGGTTTTAATTTTTGGTGCTACAACTTCAGCCAAATACTTTTCATATATTTTGATTGCCTCAGCCTCATCAAATTCAAAAATGACACTAAAACGTTTGGCTTCTATATCGGCTGCCGGTTTCCAAAGCACCATGTGGGTCGTTGTTTCTTTTCTAACGGTTTGCCCGTCTTTGGTCAAGCCAACCATGGTTACCTTGTAATCACCCTCCGGACGCGCTCCTAAAATAGATTTTCCGGGAATACTTGCGCTTTTTCGCGTAAATGGGCCAAAAGATTGCAAAGCCCCTTGTTCATCGCGAATTTCCAATGACCAAGATTTAAAATCTTCGTCTTCCCTAGCTACATCAAAAGTTACATAACTGTCGATGGGAGCTTCTTGTACAACTACAAACTCTACCGGTTTTAAGGGTGCTTTATTTCCAGACCGAAATTCCATCAACAAGCTGGGTGTGTTGCTTTCAATCGTAACCCTGCGGTCTTCATCCAAAAGAAAAACCAATTCGTTCACTGCATCTGGTTTTGTAGAATTTAATTTAGGCACACTTCTGCCTTCTACTGTAATTCTTTTGTCCTCAATACCGAATACATCAATCAAATAAGTTTTAACTGAATTTGCCATTTCCTTGGCTTCTTCCGGATTGTTGGCAGACGAACCTACCAAAGTCACTTGTGATGACGGGTCTTTTTTCATTCGATCGCCGAGTATGTTGATGACATTATAATAAACTGCCATTTCGCGAGCCGAACGCCCCGATTGATTTTTGGGGACAAAAACTTCCAATTGGTCTTCCCTGAAATCTTTCACTTGATTTTTTTGAAGTTTCACATAACGATCTGAAATCGCTGTAGATCCTTCGTCAAAAAACACGTAGTTCAATAGCGGAAAGGTTTCCCTTACTTTTCGGTCGGCCGGAATATTTTCAGGGGCGTTTACGGTAAATTGAACAGCCGGTTCCGGAATCAAAACCACCACTTCTTCTTTTGGCAACTCAACTCTTCGGCCTCTGCCGAATTTGAGAGCAGCGCCGACTCTGAGCGTTGTAACGTTCCAAGTTTCAACCGTTCTGGGATCTTGGCCAAAATAAGGATGGAAAGACACAAATGGAGAAAATACTACTTGTGTATGATGATTCTGTGAAGATAGCGGGATGTCATAGCCTATCCCAATTTGCATAGAAACAACGTCGTAATCCACATCGCCGAAATCAACACTCACATTGCTGTTCGGAAATTGATCTTGTTCGAAAATAAATTTATTTGACAAATTGAAGGCAAATCTAGGACCTCCATACACATACAAATTAGATTTGAAAGGAGCAAAGCGAATACTCGGTTCGACTGTAAAATAGGCTAAGTTTGCGTACAAATCTAAGACACATCCGCAAGGACCGACTTCTTGGTCAAAAGACCCTTCACGGCTATCATAACCTGCTTGAAGCATAAAGCCCAACATCGTATTGGGACGATAATACTCCACAAGCCCCGCTGCGTAAACCCCAACACCATCGCCATCGTGGAAAACAACCGGCAATACGGTGGCTCTGTTTAAGGTTTGGGTAGATCCTCTATAAAAATTGAAATTCGCTCCGGCGGCAGCACCAAACCACCAAGATGGTTTTGTGAATTTAGCTTCTTCTTGCGCCTGGACTGTCATCTGGATGCCCATCAAAAGTACAGCTATCAGAAGAAACATCCTAAAGCTCAAATTATGTAATGGCTGCGCCAAGGATGATTCTCTTTTTGAATTAGTTTTCGTTTTCATTGGATATGTATTTATTGTTTATTTAAATTATTGGAATCTTGATGATTAATGCGCCCGAGGGGTCAACCTAAGGCGGATTAATCAACTATGCTTCCTGTTTTTTTATGGTTTTTCTATGATGTTCGCATTGGTCATTACGACTGAGCCATTTCTGGCAAGCATTCTGCCGACTGCTGTGGCGCCTGAATTCATAGTAATAGATGTTAAGGCCAAAACGTTTCCTTGGAAAATGGTTCCGTCTCCAATGGTAGCCGAACTTCCCACTTGCCAAAAGATGTTTTTGGCTTGGGCACCGCCAATTAGGATTACGCTTCCGCCTGCGCCACCCACGGTAGTGAAGTCAGCTGCAATTTGGAATATCCATACTGCATTTGCATCGCCTTGTGCATCGAGGGTTAAATCACCTGATTGTATCAACAGGGTAGAGGTCGATTTGTAAATTCCGGGTGCTAACGTCAATCCGCCTTGGTCACCTGCTACGGTAGCCGGTGCGGGAGCGGTTGCTCCTTCGGCAAACAGATAGGCATCGGTCAAATCTTGTTTGGCTTGTACCAACATGGCCGCAACAGCAGCGCTGTCATCGGAAGCGAAAATGGCACCATTCACAACGATAGCCGGTGGAAACCCGGTCACAGAGGAACGAACACCCGGGCTAATGCCTACATCCATGTTGCGGATTTCGCTAAAGCCGGCATTGTTACTCACACCTACACCTGCCAGAATACCAAATTGGCCGGCTGATTTAAGATCCACAAATGCCGGACCTGCTGGAGCACCTGTGCTAAATGTCCACACATGATCGGTTGCTATTGCAATTCCTGATGGGTTTTTAGCTCCGGTGGTGATGGTGGCTGTATAAGTTTTACCTGACAGTAGGTCTGCGGAAGGATTAAACGAGGCGGTTGAACCTGAATAGGTAACGATGCCCGTAATCGGGGTAGTCCCATCTGCCAAGGTAAATGTGACAT
>PFUR01000013.1 GCA_002790195.1 Flavobacteriales bacterium CG_4_9_14_3_um_filter_40_17 | reverse complement strand
CTGACCTATTTGCTTTTGTGACAATTTTATGTTCATATCAATTTATGTTTCGCTGTTTAACGGGACAAAGATAAGCATTGTTTCAATACAAAACAATTATTTGTTTCAAATTAAAACATTTACTACATTTGCCAAATGAAAAGCCAACGCAATTTGCAAGCACAATTAAAAACCGCACAAGCCGACACACGACCAAAATTTTTAATAGAGCTTGCAAAGCCGACCAAAAAAAGAATTTCAAAATTTTTCTTTCCCTCTCTAAAAAAATTAAAATACGCAACCGCACAACCCGACACGACAAAGACAGAGAAACGTAGTATTGACAATGGTTTGCAAGGACGGACGACAAGAACCACTGGCACTAACAGCGGTTTGGCTAAAGTGGCGCTTCAGTTTTTCGATTGAACATTTGTGCTGAAAATCCGCCACTTCGCAAAGCCGCAAACCGAAATAGATAAGAGTAAAAGACTTTATTACAAGCTGAATTTCAATATGATATAAAACTTGTCAGGTTTTAGTCGGGTTATTGTCGGGCAGATTTTTAGAATAAAGAAAATGAGTTTTTAACCTTTGCTCAAAATATTATTTATAGCAAAACGTAATTCATTATGACAAAAAAAATCATCCTATTCCTTATTATTTCAATCATTTTTAGTGCAAACAGCATAGCACAAATTGAAAAAAAATCAGAACTCTATAAAACAATCTTATCCAAAGACAGCTTACTTTTTAATGTAGGCTTTAATCATTGTGATATCGGACAATTTGAGAACTTGTTAAGTGAAAATTTAAAATTTTACCACGATAAAGACGGAGTTTCTGACAAAACAAAGTTCCTTTACGATTTAAAAAACGGATTATGTAAAAGTCCCGAAACGCGTCAGGTGAAAAGATTTTTAGTGAAAGAAAGCACAGAAATTTTTCCACTTTACAGAAATGGGATTTTGTATGGAGCCATTCATAATGGAGAACATTTATTTTACGAAAGCAAAGAAAGCCAACCCGGTATTGCAAAGTTTTCAAATTTATGGATGCTAGAAAATGACCAATGGAAATTGGCAACTTCTTTAAGTTTTGGGCATCAAGCATATGAAATTCAAAAAACAGAAAATTCGATTTTTGAAAATGACACAGAAATTGAAAAATGGCTCAAACAAAACAAAGTTCCAACGCTTGGACTAGGAATAATTGAAAATGGTAAACTAAAACAAATAAAAGTTTTTGGTGAAATCAAAAATGGCGTTTCTGCACCGTATAACACTATTTTCAATGTAGCATCTTTAACAAAACCAGTAACCGCAATGGTTGCTTTAAAATTAGTTAGTTTAGGAAAATGGGACTTGGATGAACCTATAAATAAATATTGGACTGACCCAGACGTTGCAGATGACCCAAGAAGCAAAAAACTCACTACCCGATATATTTTAAGTCATCAATCAGGATTTCCTAATTGGAGATATTCAAATAAATCAAATAAGTTAAATTTTCAATTTGAGCCAGGAGCCAAATATCAATATTCGGGCGAGGGTCTTGAATATTTGCGAAAAGCATTAGAGAATAAATTCAATAAATCTTTGAATCAATTAGCCAATGAATTAATCTTTGAGCCATTGGATATGACCGACACCCAATATATTTGGAGCAACAAGATTGACGAATCACGATTTGCAGTTGGGTATGACAATAAAGGAAATATCTTTGAAAATATTAAAAACAAAACGCCAAATGGTGCTGACGATTTATTGACGACTATTGAAGATTATGGGAAGTTCTTGGTTAGTGTAATGAACGGTGTCGGACTTTCTGAAAAAGTTTTTAACGATATGGTAACGCACCAAGTAGAAACCAAAAACGGAAAACATTTCGGACTCGGATTTGAGATTTACAATTTTAAAAATGGAGATTATGCATTATCACATGGTGGAGCTGACAATGGAGTTCAAACCATTGTTTTTATATTTCCGAGAACAAAAAAAGGATTAATAATCTTTACAAATGTGGATGATGGATATAAAGTTTACGAAAAAATATTAACTCATTATTTGGGAGAGCAAGGAAAAGAAGTAATCGATATTGAAACAGCAGAATAAAAATACAGCGATATCGTATATAAAAAATTGCTGGTAAGTGCCTAATTTATTGGTTTTTTACTATTTTAAAGGACAGTACTAAATCGAAAATTTTGAGCTTATTTACAAGCAACTTTTCATATACAAACACGTTTCAGCAAACTTTGGGAAACATCATATTCTATATGGTGTTACAGTGATTTTACCAACTATTTTTGATCGCATTATCATTAAAAGAGTATTTTGTGTTAGGGATAGCAGTGGAAATCCTTTTTTTGGCAGAAAGCCGAAAAAAGATTGAAACGGATAGCCCGACCCCGCTGTTGGCGGGGGAACACCCCCAAATATTTTCGCATAAAATCGTGCGTTATTTTTACACCTCGTTATACCGAAAACAACTGACTTCGTGGTCGTTGACCATCCCGGTGGCCTGCATGTGTGCATACACCACGGTAGAGCCGACAAACTTAAACCCGCGTTTTTTGAGGTCTATGGATATCCGGTCGGATAATTCAGTAGTTGCCGGTGCCGATTTGTAATGCTCAATACTGTTGACAACCGGTTTCCCATCCGTGAATTGCCAAATATAATCTGCAAAACTACCAAATTCTTGTTGTACTTCCATAAAAGCTATCGCGTTGCTGACAGCTGCTTGAATTTTCAACCGGTTTCGGATGATTCCGGCATTTCGCATCAGCGATTCTAATTTGTCCGGGTTGTACTGTGCTATTTTTTTGTAATCAAATTGGTCAAATGCCAAGGCAAAATTTTCACGCTTGCGCAAGATGGTAATCCAACTTAGGCCTGCCTGAAAGGTCTCCAAAATCAGGAATTCGAATAGTTTTTGGTCTTCATACACAGGCACGCCCCATTCGGTGTCGTGATAGGCTTGGTATAGCGGGTCGCCTATGCACCAGCCGCAGCGTTTTTTGGTCATGATTTTTAGTTTTTGCCGGACTAAAAGTACTTATTTTTTGGTTTTAATGAAACCATGTTTTTGGTGTATTTCGTTTTTTTAAAATAAGCAGTTGGTATTTTTGCTTTCAATAGACACGCAATTTAATTCTGCTTTTTCTCCCAAAAAGCAACTATATTTGTTTACAAGCTTTATCGAAATGAATGCAGATTCCCAAAACCTATCCATCAAACAATGGTCTGAAGATGACCGGCCGCGTGAAAAATTAATTTTGAAAGGCAAAACAGCTCTCAGTGATGCCGAGTTGCTTGCTATCGTGATTGGGTCGGGAAGCAGGAACGAAACGGCGGTAGATTTGAGCAAACGGATTTTGGCCAAGGCAGAAAACAACCTGAACGAACTAGGCAAACTCACACTCGAACAGTTGATGCAGTTCAAAGGAATCGGGGAAGCTAAGGCCATCAGCATTGCCGCGACACTCGAACTGGGCAGGAGAAGGCAGGCTACGGAAAGCATCGAACGAAAAAAAGTGACTACTAGCAAAGATGTTTTTCAAATCATGGAACCTATCTTGTCCGATTTGTCCCACGAGGAGTTTTGGCTACTTTACCTGAACCAAGCTGCCAAAATGATCAAATCTGAACAACTCAGTAAAGGAGGAATCAGCGCAACCACGGTCGATCTGCGGCTGGGATTTAGAAGAGCATTGGAATTAGGCGCAACTTCGCTGATACTCTGCCACAACCATCCCACCGGAAACTTAATTCCAAGCCAAACCGATAAAAATTTGACTCAAAAATTTCAAAAAGCAGGCGAAAGTATGGACATTCGTGTGTTGGATCATATCATTGTCGGCGGCAACAAATATTATAGTTTTTCAGATGAAGGGTTGATGTGAGAATAATGTTAGGTTATAAATGTTAAGTAAACATGAAATATCCATTAAAATATATAAAAAAGCAAAAAATTGAAAAACATAAACCCCCAATCGTTAACCGTAGTAATCCCTTCGGCTCCGCTCAGGGTGTGCTGTTTAGCTAACGGTTGTACACGAATTGTGATTTTTAATTCCTAATTTGTAATTCCTCAATCGTCAATCCCAAAATATCTTTACCTTGTCTCTACTCGTTTACAGCCACAAAATCACGCCCCGATTGGTCTATATCTTTCGGCAAATTTGTGTGCGTATATTGAATGTCCCGGTTGAGTTTACCGCGCAGGCCGAAGATTTTATTGCGTATGACGGCTTAAAATTCTCATACACCAAACAACCGTTAGGAAATGAACTATTTGTAAAATGCCACGAATTACTTTTTGATCGTGGAATTTCAGACATCGAGATTTATGTGGACGATTGGGGCGGATCCCCTTGTTTTTTTCCGGTTGGAGAAAAAAGCCTTTTGCCTTTTGACATCTTCGCCGCAAGTTTCTATCTGCTCAGCCGGTACGAAGAATACCTGCCGCATGTCAAGGACGAATTCGGCCGGTTTCAGGTTGGGGATAGTGTCGCGGGGAAAAATAATTTTTTGGAAATCCCGGTTGTGGATATTTGGGCACGGAAATTCAAAGAAGTTTTGCAAGCCAAATACCCCGAAATCAGCGATGCCGGCTCCAAATTTAAGGCAATCTGCATTTTGGATGTTCCTGAGGCATATGTCTACCGATGCAAAGGTGTAGTGAGAAATTTGATTGAAATATCTAAAAATATCTACCAATTGAAATTCAACCATTTGTGGCGCAGAATGTTGGTGCTCCTTCGGTTGCGGAACGACCCTTACAACATCTACGATTGGATATTGCGCGAACACGAGAAATATCCGGTCGAAATCCGTTTTTTCTTTTTGCTGTCCGACATCAGTTCATACGATAAAAACCTGAGTATCAATGAACCCAAATTCAGATTGCTCATCAAAGATTTAGCAGACAAAGCAAGTGTAGGGCTTAAAATTTCATTCTTGGCACAGAACGATGCCTACAAAATGCGCAAAGAAAAAGAGCGGTTGGAAAATATCATCCATCGAAAAACAGATAGGGTAAGACAATCTTTTACCAAACTCAACTTGCCGGAAACCTATCGCAAACTGATTGAATTAGAAATTTACGAGGACTACACCATGGGTTATGCAACGCATTTGGGGTTCAGAGCTGGTACTTCATTTCCCTTTTACTTTTACGATTTGGGATACGAAATTCAAACACCCTTGAAAGTGTTTCCGTCTTGTGCTTTGGATGCTGCCTTGCGAAAAATAGAGAACATTTCGGAGCGCAACCAAAAATTAACATCTCTATTAGATATAGTAAAAGCAAATCACGGTACTTTTATCACCGTATTTCACAATTACACCTTTAGTCAAATGGATAGTTGGCGCGGATGGCGTGCCACTTATATAAAATTATTAAAACAATTATGCAGTTGATTCCCATCACCGATGTGTTTTTTGACTTAGACCATACCCTGTGGGATTTTGACAAAAATTCTAAATTGGCTTTCCATTATCTGTTTGAAACACATAAAATCGAACTTGACTTGGAGATTTTTTTGATGCATTACGACCGCATCAACGATCTTTATTGGAAACTTTACAGGGAAGACAAAATCAACTCGGAAGACCTGCGCTTTCAACGGCTGAAAGACACTTTTACGGCTATCAACAGAACGGTATCCGACCCGATGATACATGCGCTTTCATTGGAATATTTGGAAAATCTGACTCAGCACAACCATCTGATAGAAGGTGCATTGGATGTTTTGAAGTACCTTAAACCCAAGTATAAACTCCACATCATTACCAACGGTTTTGACTACATTCAATCCAAAAAAATAAAAGGCTCAGGCATTGAAGGCTTTTTCCATCACATCATCACCTCAGAGGCAGCAGGCGTAAAAAAACCACATCCTGAGATTTTCGAATACGCAATTGCAGCTGCACATTCAAATCCAAACCAAAGCGTGATGGTTGGCGATAACTTAGAAGCAGATATTTTGGGTGCATTGGATTATGGGATGGAGGCCATTTTTTATAATCCTAAAAACACGAAGACGGAAACAAAAATATGCGAAATAAATCATCTTGACTTGTTAAAAAAACATCTTTAAATTGAAAAAATTAATACATTAGCCTAATTGATTTATCAACCATTTATTTCACCTTCACTAAAAATTAATCAGACACCTACCATGAAGAATGTTTTTATTGTGCTGCTTTTAACCATCAGCCTTCACACCTTTGGGCAATCGAGTATCAATGACTATAAATATGTAATCGTACCACATCAATTTGATTTTCTAAACGAACCGGATAAATACTTGCTCAACTCCTTGCTCAAACAATATTTAGAGAAAAAGGGTTTTGAGGTTTATTTTAACGATGAAAATTTCCCTGCAGACTTAGCTATAAATAATTGTTTGGCATTGAAAGCTCAAGTGAGAAACAAATCTAATATGTTTTCCAGCAAAACGAATGTTGACTTGATTAACTGCAACAACCAAGCGGTTTTTATGTCAGAAGAAGGATTGAGCAATTCGAAAGAATTCAGGCAGTCTTATCAACAATCTCTTCGTGAAGCACTAAAATCCTTAGATGCTGTTGATTACAAATATAATTACAGCGCGGCACTTGCCAAAAACGTCTTACCCGGCTCACAAAATGTTGTAAACCAACAAGCCTACCAACCACAAATTGCCCAACAATCAATCGTTGTACAGACACCTGCTACCAATGTCATTGTCCCAATTGTTGAAACCGCCATCGTTGATTTGGTCTCCGACGGCGAATCTTATATGCTGAAACCTAATGACAAAGAATTTGAATTGTACAAAAAATCTATCATAGACGACGTGGTTAACTACGGGATGATCGCCACGCTCAAACCAACCGGGCAACCCGGCATCTTCCTTACGACATACAAAAAACAAACCACCATCGGGTATTTTGACGCACAAGGAAACCTGACTGTCGAACTTACCGATCCGAATGGGAAAACGGAAACAAAAATATTTAAGAAACAGTAATCAATACCCGTATTTCTTTCCCCAAAGTTTTTTCAAAAATTCCCGGATTGAAAACTCACGCTGGTTTTGGCCGGGTTCATACAATTTAGTTCCCTCAATTTCGTCAGGCATAAAACCTTGTTCAACAAAGTTTCCGGCAAAGTTGTGGGCATATTTGTACCCTTTCCCATAGTCCAAATCCTTCATCAGTTTGGTTGGCGCGTTTCGCAAATGCAATGGGATGGGTAAGTTTCCTGATCTTTTAACCAAATCTTGCGCTTGGGCAATGGCAGTATAACTGCTGTTGCTTTTGGGTGAAGTCGCCAAATAAACCGCGCACTGACTCAGGATAATCCGCGACTCGGGATTTCCGACCACGGCTACCGCTTGAAAAGTATTGTTAGCCATAATCAGCGCCGTCGGGTTGGCGTTTCCGATGTCTTCGGATGCCAAAATAAGCATGCGCCTGGCAATGAATTTGACATCCTCACCGCCTTCTATCATCCGCGCGAGGTAGTAAACGGTTGCATTCGGGTCGCTACCGCGTATCGATTTGATAAATGCTGAGATAATGTCATAATGCATCTCTCCGGTCTTGTCATAACGCACCGGATTTTTTTGCACCAACTCCAATACCATTTTGTCTGTTATCGAGATGGTTTCTTCATTGGACGCAAGCACAACCAATTCGAGTAAGTTGAGTAGTTTCCTGCCATCGCCGCCGGAAAGATGCAGCAGGGCATTGGTTTCCGTCAATTGAATGTTCTTTTGTTTGAACAATTCGTCCGTTTCTACGGCTCTACGGATAAGCAACAGCAAATCATCCTTTTCGAAATCGTGCAAGACATAGACTTGACAGCGCGACAGCAAAGCTGAGATAACCTCGAAACTCGGGTTTTCGGTGGTTGCGCCAATCAAAGTAATCCAGCCTTTTTCGACCGCCGCTAAGAGTGAATCTTGTTGCGATTTGCTGAAACGATGAATCTCATCAATAAAAAGAATGGGGTTTTTGGCGGTAAAGATTCCTTTGTCCGACTTGGCTTTGTCAATCACATCGCGCACATCTTTGACGCTGGCATTGATGGCACTCAATTGGTAAAACGGGCGTTGCGATTGCTTGGCAATAATTGATGCTAAAGTGGTCTTTCCGACTCCGGGCGGTCCCCACAAAATCAGGGATGGCACAAAACCCTTCAAGATGTGTTGGCGTAAAGCCCCGTGCTCGCCCACCAAATGTGCCTGACCCACAAACTCGTCTAAGCAAGTGGGGCGCATGCGCTCGGCTAAGGGTATGTTGGTCATTTTTTATCCAAATATGTGTAAAGATACTTGAAAAGCGACGAAATGAAAATCCAATTTAAAAACTAATTGCCCACAAGGCTTGTCGTATTTCATTTTAAATTACGCTTGTTTTTTTCCCACGAAGGCACAACGACCACAAATATTTTCAGAAACAATTCTATGTCCTTTGTGATTTTGTGGTACATGGCTTACAGTTTTCGCAGTAACATTTATATGCAAAAAAAGACCTATTATCCTTCCTCGTTGAGCACTTCCCAAAGTTTGTCTTTGAGTTCCGTAAGTCCTTGCTGGGCAATGGAGGAAATGAATAGAAACGGGAATTTCCATTGCTTTTTTAGGTTTTTTTCAAGTTCAGCTTTTAATTCTTCATCCAACAAATCTGCTTTAGAAATTGCGATGATGCGAGGTTTTACCAATAACTCAGGATTAAATTTTTTGAGTTCGCCCAACAAGATTTTATAGGCTTTGTTCAAGTCTTTTTCGTCGGCAGGAATCAAAAACAACAGAATCGAATTTCTTTCGATGTGCCTTAAAAATCGAAGCCCAAGCCCTTTGCCTTCAGATGCTCCTTCGATAATACCCGGAATATCAGCTACGACAAACGATTGAAATTCCCTGTATGGAACGATGCCTAGATTGGGCTTGAGTGTGGTGAAAGGATAGTCGGCAATTTTGGGTTTCGCCGCCGTGATGACCGAAAGTAATGTTGATTTTCCTGCATTGGGAAAACCAACCAAGCCCACATCGGCCAATATTTTCAGTTCGATGATGACATCCCTTTCTTGAATTGGAATACCGGGCTGAGAGAAACGCGGGGTTTGGTGGGTAGCTGTCCTAAAATGCCAGTTTCCCAATCCGCCTTTTCCGCCTTCGGCGATGATTTTTGTTTGTCCATCTTCGGTGATTTCAAACAAGATTTCGTTGGTTTCCGCATCACGGATAATGCTGCCCAACGGTACTTCGACAAAGGTGTCCTTCCCGTCAGCACCTGTGCTTCTGTTGGAAGCACCGTCGCCTCCATGTTCGGCGCGCGCATGCTTGGCAAATTTGAGGTGATAAAGTGTCCATAGGTTTTTGTTCCCTCGGATAATCACATGTCCGCCACGTCCGCCATCGCCACCATCCGGACCTCCTTTGGGTATGTATTTTTCACGACGTAAATGAGCAGATCCTTTTCCTCCTTTTCCGGAAGAAACATACATTTTTACATAGTCAACAAAATTGCCTTCGGTCATTTTTTCTAATTAAATTATAGGGAATCAATCACCTGACTGACTCGCTGTGTAATATCTTCAATCTCACCAATCCCGTTGATGCCGAAATATTTGTTTTGTGTTTGGTAATATTCTTTTAAAATAGCTGTTTCGTCATAATAAACCTTGATTCGTTTGCGGATAACCATTTTGTTGGAATCATCCGGACGGCCACTTGTTTTCCCGCGCTCCAACAGTCTTTCGACCAAAACATCATCCGCTACCTCAAGTGCGATCATGGCGTTGACTGTTTGCCCTTTTCGTTTGAGTAACTCATCCAACTTTTTGGCTTGTTCTTTCGTTCTCGGGAATCCATCAAAAATAAATCCTTTCACATTCGGATTTTTTTCAACTTCTGCTTCGAGCATGCCAATAGTTATACTGTCCGGAACCAACAGCCCTTTGTCGATATAGGTTTTGGCTTTCGCACCGAGCGATGTGTTGTTTTTGATGTTAAATCTGAAAACATCTCCCGTGGAAATGTGTACCAGTTGGTATTTTTCTTTGAGAATCGAAGCTTGTGTCCCTTTTCCTGCACCGGGAGGGCCAAACAAAACGATGTTCTTCTTTTCTTGGGTGTGTAACTGATATATTTGTGGGAGGTTTCTGCCCAATCCATCATAATCTAAACCAAAGCCAACAATAAATTTATCAGGAATTTCAAACCCTATATAGTTGATTGAGAGTGTTTTTTTGTAGGATGCAGGTTTAAAAAACAAGGTGGCTATCAATAAATTTTCTACTCCTTTTTGCTTGAATATGAGATTGATTTCTTCTAAGGTATGGCCGGTATCAACTATATCCTCGAGAACGACCACCGTTCTGCCGGTCAAATCCTCATCCAAACCAAAAAGCGTGCGGACTTGTTGTGAACTTTCCATTCCGCTATAGGAAGCCAATTTGATAAAACTCAGCTCGCAGTCGTTTGGATAGTTTTTTAAAAAATCCGAAACAAACATAAAACTGCCATTCAAAATTCCGACAAAAAGCGGCTTGATATCCCCCAAATCATTGGCAACCTGCCTTGACAAAAAGGAAATCCGGCTTTGCAATGTTTCGCTATTGATAAAGGGAACAAAATGTTTATCGTGTAGTCGTATCACTTTATGTAATTTTTTTTGAAAGCGCAAAGATAGGAAATATAGTGCATTGCCATTGAAGATTATGCAAACGAACTATTGCAAGTAAGTAAATCCGGGTTGACAACTAAAAATCTACGCAAACAAAGGCTGTTTTTAACTCGCCAATTGAGAATATTATAATTTTTACACAACTATCCTCTCCTAAAAAAAAGATTCTTTATCTTTGGGGTATCTTTTTTACGATATGAACAAAAACATCTTGATTATCGGTGCAGCCGGGCAAATCGGTTCGGAATTGACACAAAAACTACGTGAAATTTATCCGGCTCTTCATATTGTAGCTTCTGACATACGGCATGCAGATGTTTCCATAGAAAAAACAGGGGTTTTTGAGCTGTTAGATGCGACAAACTTGAGTCAAATCAGAAAAGTTGTCACAAAACACGAAATTAAAGAAGTCTATCTGATGGCTGCCATGCTGTCTGTGACTGCCGAAAAATATCCGGAGAAAGCTTGGCAACTCAACATGGCTTCGCTTTTGAATGTATTGGAGTTGGCTAAGGAAAAAATAATTGATAAAGTGTTTTGGCCGTCAAGCATTGCTGTCTTCGGGCGCACCACGCCCAAAATATATACTCCGCAAGTGACTGTCATGGAGCCTAATACAGTTTATGGCATCAGCAAATTGGCAGGCGAACGATGGTGTGCCTATTACCATGAAAAATATGGTGTAGATGTGCGAAGCATCCGGTATCCGGGGCTTATCAGTTGGAAAACGCCTCCGGGCGGTGGCACGACCGATTATGCGGTTGATATCTTTCATCAAGCGGTAAAAACCGGAATATATGAATGCTTCCTGTCCGAAATCACCAAACTGCCGATGATGTATATAGAAGATGCCATTTGGGCAACCATTCAAATCATGGAAGCAGACCCATCCGACATCAAAATACGCTCGTCATACAACCTTGCAGGCATCAGTTTTTCTCCCAATGAATTGGCTGAAACAATCCGAAAATTTATTCCGGATTTCGAGATAACATACCATCCCGATTCCCGCCAAGCTATTGCAGATACTTGGCCACAAAGCATCAATGACCAATTTGCACAAAAAGATTGGGGATGGAAACATCAATACAATTTGGAGGCTACTGTGAGAGAAATGATTGCAGGTGTAAAATCGTTAAAGATTGAATCAATCTAAACTTTGCGTAAAGTACAAATCCTTAGATTGCTTAGGACTTTGTTTTCATTTGAATGGCTATATTAGGAAAATCGGTTATAATACCGTCAACACCCCAAGACAACAATTCTCTCATTCTCGTAGTATCATTGACTGTCCAAGGCACAACTTTCATTACTTTTTGGTGGATTTCATCTACAACTTGCTCAGTAAGAAGCGTGTGTAGAGGACTATAAATTTCGGGCGTAAATCCCAATTCATTTAAATTGGTTTGAACATCATCTTTATAAACCAATGCAGCCAATCGATATTTTGGATAGTTTTTGCGTACATATTGCAATACCCTAAAATCGAAACTTTGAAGAATCAATCTGTCGTTTGGAATTGCATGGTTTTCTAGTAATGCAACCAACAAATCAGCAAATAATTCGAGTTCCGGGTGAAAGGTGTTATCTCCTGCAGGAAGTGATTTTATTTCAATATTATAAGAAACTTTTTGGTTGTTTAATTTGGCATAAGACTCTACCATTTGAAGGACATCTTTCAAAAGTGGTTTGGTTGCAAATTGTTTTTTTTGATCTATGAAATTTGGATTTCCAAGGCTTCCACAATCATATTTTAGGGTTTGAAGATAAGTATGTTTGTAGATATTCAATGTGTCTTTTATGGTTTGTCCCAAAGAATCTAAACAAATTTGGCGGTTAAACCAGGGTTCGTGCGAAACCAACAACTGATGATCGGCAGTAACCACAACATCCATCTCAAGCGTATTGACTCCTATTTCGATTGCTTTTTCAAAAGCCGCAAGTGTGTTTTCGGGCAACAAACCTCGGGCTCCTCGATGCCCCTCCAAATCAAATACAAAAGTTTTGGAATTTATTGTTTCAGTACTGTCAAAAGTTTCTTTGTTCTGTTTACATGCATTTAATATGGAAATCAGTACAAAGATTGAAATGACTGAAAATAGATTCTTCATGGTTTATTTTAAAATTATTGAGTCGATAAACTTGATTGTTTCAGCATAAACGCTTTGCCAATCTTTAGATCTTATGTCACACGCAATGACGTGATTTCCTACTTCGGTGAAAGCAATTTTTATTTTATTATTATCAGCTGTACCCAGTTTCTCGAACATATTGAGCATAGCCGATACCGAAACCACCTTGTCCTGCTCTTCTTCATCTTTATAGTAATATCCGAGGAAAACCGGCAGGGTAACTTTCGAAAAAGTATCCTCTAACATATTTTCTTTGACCATTTTGATTAGTGAGACATAGCCATTTACATGATAGGTAGTTGACCAATATTTTGCTTCCTCTTCGGGTCTTTGCTGCTTCTGAATCTCACCGCCGATTGCTTTCACAAAATTTTCTTTCCCACCGGGCAAGATAATTCTCGCCATAGCCGGATTTATCAAATCAATGAAGGGTGAATAAAGTATCAGTCCCAAAATATCTTCATCTTGAGAAGCTAAAATTAGGCTGAGTGTGCCACCGGTAGAAGTGCTGACTAAGATAACCTTTTCACCCAGCGCCTTTCCTATTTGTAGGGCTTCAACCGCAGAAGCCAAGTAATTTTCGGGGGTAAGGTATTCAAAACTATTTGCTCTGTCGATGCCGTGCTCTTTTAAACGAGCCATATATACATTGGCATTGTATTTTTCGGAGAGCATACTCATAACCGGCTCGCCTTCCCTTTGACTGGCACCAAAACCATGAAGATAGACAAACGAAACCGGTGATTTCTGTTGATAAAAATCTTTTGCCCAAATCACTTTTGCTTGATTGCCTTGTTTAAGTCCTTCAATTTTTGATTCCTGTATAGAGAGATAGTTGTCTAAATCTTTGAGCGAAATTTCAAAAGATTTTTTTTCAGTTATCGTTTCTTGCGCGTTAAGGTTTAAGAACGTATTAAAAAACAAAAAGATGAAAGTGAATTTAATTTTTTTCATGGTTTTTCATTGAAAATAGACAGCTAAGTTATTCAAAAATTAAAAATTAACAGATGTTTGAAACCCGATAAATCGAGGCGGACCGGCAATAAAAGTCGGAATACCGAATGCGCCACCGGTATTCCCCGCATCGATAATAAATTCTTTATCAAAAAGATTGGTTATGTAGAAATTTATCTCGTATTTGTCTTTGAAAACAAAGCCTGTTCTCAGATTGGTAATTCCGTAATCGCCTTGAGAAATTCCCGGTAAATTGGTTTCTTCAAAAAACACTTTTGACTTAAATGTAAACGTTGGACGGAAAAAATAATCGATGTTGTCTGTTATTTTCGGGTTGTAATTGATGCCGGCTGAAAAAGAATGTTTAGGCGTTAACCTGAATTTATTTCCTGCCAAAGCTTGAACATTACCATTTGAGTCTTTGTCATCAAAAGAGGCATCTATATAACCATAATTGGCAAAAACACTGCTCTTTTTTCCGAATGCAAATTGAAGCGCCGTTTCAAAGCCAAAAGAAGTAGCACTACCGCTATCGTCCGGATTTAGAATCAGACCCGCTTCGGTTAGTGTTGCAATCGTAGTTTGAAAATTACTGTAGTCATACACGAATGCATTTGCATCAAACTGAAAACGGTTGTTCATAAACAATGATTTTGCACCAACTTCATAAGACCAAACGATTTCATTTGCCAAAACAGTTACATTGGCAGCAGTTACATTGATTACATTGGGTCTTCTGCCTCTAGCAACATTTCCGAAAAAAGTAATTTGGTCTGATAATTCATAGTTCAATGCTACGCGACCTACCACAGAAGTAAAATTATCGCTGGCATTTTTTCTGCCGTTTGTCGGGGCAAAAAGGTTGTTGGGAAATGCACCTAAAAAGTTACCCAACAGACCCGGAAGTTCCGCATTTTCAACCTCTAAGCCTGCATTGATATTCTCCCAAGTGGCACGTATGCCCGCCGTTAAAGTAAGTTTTTCAAACAAATCATAAGAAGCATCGGCAAAGATATCGCCAGAATAATTTTTACCGAAATTGGTAGATTTTTCTCTGTTAAATTCATTCAACGGTGCATCTGCGAGTTGACCAAAAGCGGGATTATTAGGAATGTTGGAGAGTAAAGTTGGGATGCCATTTATCACCAATGCCGGATTGTTGATCAGCAAAACTATGTAACTTCTTTCATCTACTTCAAAAGGTACGGCCTGAGAACCATTCTCATAAAAATAATTTGCCCCGAAGAAACCCCTTAGTTTTTCCTTGTTGTCATAATTAAATCGAACTTCTTGACTAAACTGCTCTCCTTTTGCTATTTCCCTGAAATACAAAACCGGTGCTGCTGTTCCATCAGCGTCAAAAGCTTCATCAGAATCAAATTTTCGGTAAGCCGTCGTAGAAGTAAGCTCCCAATTAGGGTTGAAATGATGCTTCAAAATACCTGTAAAACCATATACTGTACGATTTAAACCGAGTTCATCACCTCTCTCCAAATCTGCGAATGTATTCGGGTTAGTATCTCCTCCTAAGGGTGCAAAAGTACCACTTTTAAAAGAAGTCCCCGGTGGAGTATCTTTTTGCCAATTGGCAATAACATCAAAGGTTGTGTTGTCTGATATCAAATATTTCAAAGAACCTCTATACGCGAGGGTTTCTTTTCCGTTCAAATCGCCTCCTGAAAGATTCCTGACAAAACCATCTCTAAAGTTGTAAGTAGCAGCGGTTCTAATGAAGAGTTTATCTTTTACTAATGGCACGTTAAAATATCCCGTTGCCAAAAACTGACCAAAATCTCCGACCCCAAGCGTGAAGGAACCGGAAGTTTCGTTTTTGGCTTTGTTTTGGATAATGTGCATGGCGCCAATTTGTGCGCCTCTACCAAAAAGTGTACCCTGCGGTCCCTTCAAAACTTCTATTCTATCTATATCATATAACTCTACAACAGACCCTCTGGATTTGCTGATGGAAACACCATCTTGAAAAATAGAAACACGGGGTTCTACCCGTGAGTCCCCACTGTCGCTCGTAATTCCTCTGATTACAACGCCAGGGTTGTTAGCACTTTGTATCTGTACTTGAAAGCCCGGCACAAAGTCTGAAAAAGCATCATATTCAAAAGTTCTATTGTTTTTGATAAACTCACCCCCATAAGAAGAAATGGCAATCGGTACATCTTTGTTGCGCTGTTCTCTCATTTGTGCAGTCACTACCAATCCCTCCAAAACAAATGCATTTTCCTTGAGCGTGAAGTTTAGATTGGTTTGACCACTTCCAATGACAACTCTTTTAGTAATTGTTTCAAATCCAAGATACGAAACCTGGAGTTCATATGTTCCGGCTTTAATGTTCGAGAAAAAAAAAGCTCCTTTTTCATCCGTTACCGCACCTAAAGACAGGCTGTTTATGACAATATTTGCACCGATAATAGGCCACCCTTTTTCATCGGTTACGATTCCGTTTAAATTACCGGAAGTTTGCGAATGAACAACAGAAAAAGTAAACAAAAAAAGCAAAATAAAATTGTTGAGAAATTTCATAACAATGGGTTTAAAGTTTGTGCGAAATTAAACGGACTATGTTATGACATGCTCAACTGAAAATTATGATTGGGTTAGACTATTGCTAACAATATTAAATTATTATTAGTTTTTTCAAAAAAATAAACATTTGAAATTTCTCATTCAATGTTTGCCATATAATATCAATCTAAACTCTTGACAAGCAAGGTGTCTCTTTGAAGTTTGAATTTGAGCCAGGATTGTATTTTCCCCAAATTCTTTATTTTTTCTTCTGGCTTGACGATGGGTTTCCATTTGATTTCAAACACAGGTAGCGTGTCTATTTTTTCAAAATTGGTAGAAATACGATTGGCATAATTCAACGATTCAACATCTTCGTAATTGATTTTGAGTTCTTTGCTGATTTCTGCAAAAGGAATGATCTCTTTTGAAAGCCCAGACAACTTGAGAACTTCTTTTTCTAAAAATGCAATTTTTTCGTCTTTGCTCTTCAATTCGTCTATGTCCCGCTCTCGAAGTTGCTTCATATAAGTGAGTTCATTGAATGAGTCCGATACTTCGTTTTGATGTATCACTAAGTTTGTTTTAGCTGTCGATGGATTTAAACTCAATTTAGCCTTCCATACATTTATCAAATCGTCCGATATCTTTTGGCTACCCATAAAATATAAATCTACACGGGATTCTCCATTGAATTGGTGTTGAATTTCAGTCAGGTCTTTGATTAGATTGTTGGTTGTTGAAGTTATTAAAACTTCATCTTGAATGAATGAACGTATGTTTTGCTTGAAAACAGTTTCTTTCAACATCATATAAAACAGAAAAACGCTGGGAATTAACACCAAAAAAGCAACCAAAGAAGCTAATTGGGCTATTCTTTTTCTTCGGATTGAATTGACGTATTTAACCATCGGGAACTTGAGCAGCTTTGCTACCAAAAAAGTGGTCAGGGCAATAAAAATGGCATTGATGGTAAACAAATACAAAGCACCTCCAAAGTATTTGGGTTCCCAAACCGCAAAACCGTAACCGGCTGTACAAAGTGGTGGCATCAAGGCAGTTGCAATTGCTACGCCAAAAATAACGCTTGCCATCGTCCCTTTTTTGGTTCGTGCAAAAATCAAAGCCAAGCCACCAAAAATAGCGATTAAAACATCTAAGATGGTTGGATAAGTCCGAGCCTCCAATTCGGGTGTGAGTTCAGTCAGTGGTGAGAGTTTGAAATATAGAAAAGCTGTCAACACACTCAATCCGACCATAACACCCAAGTTGATCAGTGATTTCCGCAAAGTATCGACATCGTTAACGGCTACAGACAGGCCCAATCCGACAATTGGCCCCATCAATGGTGAAATCAACATGGCTCCAATGACTACGGCAGTCGAACTCACATTGAGCCCGATGGAAGCAATAAAAATAGAGAAAATTAGAATCCACGCGTTGTGGCCCTTGAAAGTCAAGTCTTTTTTGATGGATTCGATGGTTTCTGCTTTATCTGTCTCACTTCTGATATCCAGTAAATTAAGCAAAAAAACACGGAGGTTTTCAAACGCATTCTTTACGACTTCCTTGTCTATTTTTGGCTCGTTTAATTTCGGTTGGTTGCCTTGTCCCATTGCCATTTTATTTAGGTGAATGAAGTTCCGAAATTTTCTTTTATTTTTTCCAAAACCTCTTTGATGTTTTGCTCTTTTGACTTGGGGTAAATCAACAGGCTTTCTGCCGTTTCGACCACAATAAAATCGGATATTCCATCGATAACAACCAATTTTTCGGTAGTTGTACTCACAATATTCTTGGACGCATTTTCAGCCAGCAAACGTGCGTTGACTACCGCGTTTTGTGCTTCGTCTTTGTCTAATTTATCGTATAATGAACCCCAGGTTCCTAAATCATTCCAATCAAATGAAGCGGGCAATACCCATACGTTTTGTGCCATTTCTAAAATAGCATAATCTATTGATATGTTTTCCGATTTGTGATAATTTGTGTCAATAAATTCTTGCTCAGAGGCGCAGTTGTACGATTTTTTCCCACCTTCAAACAAGTTGTACAGGATGGGTTGATGCCGTTGAAAAGCTTCGGATATCACTTCGACGCTCCAAACGAAAATTCCGGCATTCCAAAGAAAATTCCCTTGTAATAAAAAAGATTTGGCGAGTTCGAGCTTAGGTTTTTCAGTGAAACGAACCACTTTGTTGAAAGTTTCGACACTGTTTTCTCTTTCAAATTGGATGTACCCATATCCGGTATTGGGCGAAAGTGGTTTGATTCCCAACGTAATCAGCGCATCAGTCGCACTTGAATAAGCAAAGCTCTTGACGACATCTTTCTTAAAAGCCTGGCTATCTTCAATCCAATGATCACTCGGCGCAACCAACATGACCGCTTTTGGGTCTTTTTGCTGGATTTTCATCGCTGCATACAAAATGCACGGAGCCGTGTTTCGCATGGCCGGCTCCAAAAGTATTTGCCCGGAAGTAATTTCGGGTAATTGATGGACAACCAAATTTTGGTATCGCGCATTGGTCAGTATCAAGATATTTTGAGTAGGTACAATTTCCGAAACGCGTTCAAAAGTAGTCTGAAGCAAGGTTTTCCCGGTGCCCAACATATCGTGGAATTGTTTCGGAAAATCCGATTTACTCACTGGCCAAAACCGCGAGCCGACCCCGCCGGCCATGATAACTGCATAATAATGTTGGTTGTCCATCTAAGACGATTTTATGTTTGTTTGTTTTCGACTGTTTCGACTTCCGCGTTTGGGTGGAACAAATAGATTCTTCCGGTGCTTATTTCCATGCATTCAAATCGTTTGGTGCGTTGTTTTCCTTTTTTAAACAAGCGTTCCTGTACCTTGAAATGTATTCCTTTTGGAATTTCAAAGATATAATTTTTGCCGGTAACCGAATCATATCGACGCAGGGCTTGGCTCATGTATAGATCGGTATCACTGCTCGCAGTCGGATTTTTAAAATGCCGGGCAATCACCGGCAGTATATCCGAAGGAAATATTTCGGGACGCAAATAGGGAAGTGCCAAATGCTGAAACGTCTGTTTCCATTCCATACCGTGCGGTTTTATTTTTCGCCCGTATTTTTCAAAAGCCAACAAATGCGCAATTTCATGCAAAGTGGTAATTAAAAACCGATACGGATTGCCTTCAGCATTGACTGTAATTTGATGGCCGCCACTGTCCATTGGCCTGTAATCTCCGTGCTTGGTTCGTCGTTTGTTGACAATTTTCAAATGCACCCTGTTATTTTTGATAAGTTCAAAAACAGGGCTTGCAGCGGCTTCCGGCAAATAAGGTTTGAGTTTGTCGATCATATCAGGGCGTGCTGGCAGAAACTTGTAAGATTTTACCGTTGTAATATTTATTTCCATTAAGTGCGAAATCCGCGATATACATTGCCATCCCTTCCGCAGATATCGGTGCTTGATAGCCTGGAAAGGCTTCTTCGAGCATTTCCGTTTGCACTGCTCCTAAAGCTAATGCATTGAAAGAAGGTCCACTTTCTTTGTGTTCTTCGGCTAACAATTCGGTCAGGGTGATGATAGCTCCTTTGGCTGAACTGTATGCGGCCAAGCCGGGAAATTTGACGCTGCCCTGCACCCCGCCCATGCTACTGATGTTGACCACATGGCTCGTTTTTTTCATAAAAGGCAAAACCGTTCGGATCAACCGGACGGCTCCGAAAAAATTCACATCAAATACTTTCTGAAAATCATCATCCGTGAGTTCGGCAAATGTTTTTAAAATCAAAAACCCCGCATTGTTAATCAAAATATCGACCGACTTTAATTTTTTCAGAAGTGGAATCAGTTTTGAAAAATCGGAAGGTTTACACAAATCGAAAGACATTGCGGTTATATTCGGATGATTCCATTTTTGAAATGCCTCAATATTTCTTGACAGAGCCAACACCTGATGCCCGGAAGCCGCCAGTTTTTTGGACAATTCAAACCCGATGCCTTTGCCCGCCCCGCTGATGATGATGTTTTTATTCATGCAATCGAATTTCTTTTTCAGGCGAATTGGCCATGTTCTCAATCACCACAATCATTTGGTTGATCAAAACCGTCATGCTTGTTGTGTCCATCCATTCAGCTTCATCATCCACTTGGTGATAATAGGGATAATTGGTGAAATCGAAAGTTGAAATGGTTTGAGCCGGAATTTTCAGTTTTTCGTAGAAAGGCAAGTTATCTGATCTTCTGAATAGGTTGAATTCTTCGGCTTTTGCCAATTTCACAACCAATTCTTCACCGGCATATTCATTAATTTTTTGTGCCATATTTGATAAATCAAAACCGGTCAGATAGGCTTTCCCGGGTGTCTCTTTCATCGGAACGCCTATCATTTCAAAATTGAGCATGGTGTAGATATCCAAATTTGACGATTTGATTCGTTTTGCAAAATGTTTTGATCCGAGCAAACCTTTTTCTTCTGCCGAAAACAACACAAACATCAAACTTCTTTTGTTTGATTTGGATTGTGCGAAATGCTTCGCGAGGCTCAGCACAGCAGTGACTCCTGCCGCATTGTCGTTGGCTCCATTGGCAATCGAATCGCCGTTAAGCGGGCTGATGATGCCGATGTGGTCATAATGTGCGCCTAGGATAACCCATTCTTTCTTGAGCACGGAATCATTTCCTTCGATAAATCCTACGATGTTGAAAGACGGTTTATCGAAATTGGCCAATGTGTCTTTATAGGTTTGGAAAAATGGGTTGACTCCGGCTGTTATAAAAATATTTTCGATGTAAGCCGCCGCCTCTCCAATGCCTTCACTGCCAGAATCCCGCCCTTGCAAACTATCGGAAGACAAGTAAAACAGGGTTTGCCGGACATCATCGGCCAATATGGGAAATTCGGGATGAGACGTTTGGCAGTAGGCAGATAAAGTGAATATGAAGCCAAGCAAAATGAGAGGAAGTTTTTTCAAAGTTTAGATTTTTTATCAAATATAAAAAAAACTCCTTCAAAACGGGCAATGGTTCTGAAGGAGTCTTGAAAATATAAATTTTTTGAATTACGCGAGCATAACCACCGGATTCTCCAAAAACGATTTCAACGTTTGTAAAAACTGAGATCCGGTTGCTCCATCTACCGTGCGATGATCGCAGGCAAGGGTGAGTTTCATCTGGTTGCCTACCACAATCTGACCGTTTTTGACAACCGGTTTTTCAATGATGGCACCAACCGAAAGAATGGCGGAGTTGGGCTGGTTGATAATCGAAGTAAACTCTTCAATGCCAAACATACCCAAGTTAGAAACTGTAAAAGTGCTTCCTTCCATGTCAGTTGGTTGCAATTTTTTGCTTCTGGCTTTGCCTGCTAAATCCTTTACTTGGTTGCCTATTTGGGTCAAACTCAACTCGTTGGTAAACTTCAGCACCGGCACGACCAAACCGTCTTCGACGGCTACCGCTACACCCACGTGTATGTGTTGGTTGTATCGGGTGACGGTATCTTTCCATTGGGTATTTACCTGAGGATGCTTTTTCAATGCCATGGCAACCGCTTTGATTACCAAATCATTGAAGGAAACTTTCGTGTCCGGCAAAGCATTGATGGCTTGGCGGGATTGAATGGCTTGATCCATAGAAACCTCGATGGTGAGGTAATAATGTGGAGCTGTAAATTTAGATTCTCCCAATCTGCGTGCAATGGTTTTTCTCATCTGAGAATTGGGCACTTCTTCGAAATGCTCTTCGCCGGCAGGGATAAAAGTAGCCATCTGAGCACTTGTAGATTGAGAAACTGGACTTGATGCGGCAACCGCTCGTGGTTTGTAGCTTTCGATATCTGCTTTGGTAATGCGCCCGTTGTCGCCACTGCCTTTCACAGTATGTAAATCAATACCTTTTTCCGCAGCAATTTTTTTAGCCAAGGGGGAAGCCAATATTCTTCCTCCATCAGTTGAAGTTGATGTTTCTTGAGTTGTTTGAGAAGATGTAGATTTTTCTTCCGGTTTGGTTGTTTCTTTTGCATCCAAAACTGCAGGGGCAACAACTCCGAAATTTTTGACAATATCGGAAAAAACAAAACCCGAAGGACCGATGATGGCAAGTAAACTGTCAACTGGTGCAGATTCTCCTTCCTTGATTCCAACATACAGTAAGGTTCCTGCATTGAAAGATTCAAATTCCATGGTGGCTTTGTCGGTTTCGATTTCAGCCAATATATCGCCTTCTTTGATGGTGTCTCCCACTTTTTTGAGCCAACTTGCAACCGTTCCGTCTGTCATAGTATCGCTCAGGCGAGGCATGGTCACGACTTTCACATCATCCGGAATGGCTATCTCTTTTTTGGTTTCAGGTGTAGCTTCTGGCTTGGATTCTGTAATTTTGGCGGTTTCTACTGTAGTTTCAGGGTTTGTTTCAGCAACTTTAGGGTTTTCAGGTTTGACGGGGGCAGCCTGATTTTTTAATAAATCCGTTATGTCTTCCCCTTTTTCGCCAATGATGGCCAACAAGGAATCTACAGGAGCTGTTTTGCCTTCTTCCAAACCGATGTGCAAGAGTACACCAGAGTGAAAACTTTCAAATTCCATGGTGGCTTTGTCGGTTTCGATTTCGGCCAAAATATCACCTTCTTTGATGGTATCACCGACTTTTTTAAGCCATTTTGCTACGACACCTTCTTCCATGGTATCGCTCAGTCGCGGCATGTTGATTATTTCTGCCATGGTTATTCGGGTTTATGGGATAGGAATGGATAATCTTTTTGCTCGTACACCATGTCATACAGTTGATTCTTTTCAGGATAGGGCGATTCTTCGGCAAATTTTTCACACTCATTTACCAAATCCTTCACTCGTTTATCGATTGCCTGAATCTCTTCTTCAGTTGCATAGTTATTTTTCTTAATTACTTCCAACACTTGCGTTATCGGGTCAATTTTTTTGTATTCCTCAACCTCTTCTTTGGTGCGGTAGTGTTGCGCATCTGACATGGAATGTCCTCTGTATCGATACGTTTTCATTTCCAAGAAGGTAGGTCCGTCACCTCTCCGGGCACGGTCTATGGCTTCGCTTAGAGCTTCAGCAACTTTAATAGGATTCATGCCATCCACCGGGCCACAAGGCATTTCGTAACCCAAACCAAGTTTCCAAACATCGGTGTGGTTGGCCGTTCTGCTGACAGAGGTTCCCATGGCATAACCATTGTTTTCCACGATAATGACAACAGGCAATTTCCATAGCATGGCCAAATTCATGGTTTCGTGAAGTGAACCTTGACGAGCTGCACCATCACCCAAGTAAGTCAAGGTTACTGCGTCTCTATTGAAGTATTTATCGGCAAAAGCAATTCCGGATCCTAAAGGAATTTGTCCACCAACGATGCCGTGACCGCCATAAAAACGATGTTCTTTTGAAAAAATATGCATCGAACCACCCATGCCGTGAGACGTTCCGGTCACTTTACCGTACAATTCAGCCATTACTCTGCGCGGATCTACACCCATGCCGATGGGTTGGACGTGGTTTCGGTATGCGGTAATCATTTTGTCTTTGGTGAGGTCCATTGCGTGAAGCGATCCAGCCAAAACAGCTTCCTGTCCGTTGTAAAGATGGAGGAAGCCTCTTACTTTTTGTTGTATATAGACGGCAGCCAGTTTGTCTTCAAATCTGCGCCAAAATTGCATATCTTCATACCATTTGAGGTAAACTTCTTTGGTTATTTTTTTCATGAATACTTTCTTATTATATAAAATTAACTGTAAAAAATCATCAAGCCACAAAAGTAGCATATTCGCAAAAAACTATGGCTTCAATAAACTGATTTTTTTGTTAAATATCGGAAAATAGGTACGAATTATCAAATCCTAGTGGCAAAAGATTGGCCATGGATGCAGATTTGGCAACGTTACCCGATGCTCCCATAAAAATAATTTCGATGGGTGTTTTTTGCTTAAACTCATATTCTATGATGGATTGCCTGCAAGCTCCACAGGGAGGAATTGGTACAACAGTCCTATCATTGGACGCCGTAGCCGAGATTGCTAATTTTAATATTTGTGTTTCGGGAAATTTCGCGCAGGCATAAAAAATAGCCACTCTTTCGGCACAGAGTCCGGAAGGATAAGCTGCATTTTCTTGATTGCTCCCGGTGATGATTTCGCCATTATCTAACAAAACCGCGGCACCGACAGAAAATTTTGAATAGGGTGCATAAGCCTCCTTCCTGGCTTCAATGGCTTGTCGCATGAGTTCGAATTCTTCGCTCGGCAAATCGTTCAAAGATTGATATATATCGAAATTGGTACTGATTTTTATTTTTTTCATTCCATTTTTTTGCGCTTAATATTCTTCATAAAACTTATCACCGATATTGAAAGTCAGAGAAAATCTTAGCGTGTTTTCGAGCGGGTTTCTCACCTGGGAAGTTGATAATAAATAGGAAAAATCGATGTTGATTACATTGTATTTGAATCCTGCACCTAAAGTAAGGAATTGTCTGGCTCCTTTCTCGTCCGATTCATTGAAATATCCTGTGCGGAAAGCGAAAGATTCCCGATAAATATACTCGGCAGACAGCGACCAGTTTACTTCTTTTAACTCTTCACTCAGTCCGCCCGGTGCATCTCCAAATGACTGAAAAATCCCTTTGGTAAAATTCACATTATCATCTTCCCCGTCCACGATGACGATATCATCGTTATTGTCAATTACACCGTCTCCGTTGGTGTCTTGCCGTTCACGAATCGGTGGGGTCGGCACGAGTAGTTTGTTTATTTCGACACCAACGCTCAACTTGTTGTCGTAGTCAAATATAAAATCGAAACCTGCACCTATCTTCATGTTTGTCGGCAAAAAATCTTCGCGCGTGTTGTCTCCGAAATCTATCTTAGGACCAATGTTGGAAATGTTAAATCCGCCTCTCCAACGCCCGTTAAAATTGTTGTAAAAAACTTCTTCGGATTGATAATATCCTGAAATATCGACTGCAAAAGAATTCGCTGAGTCTGAAGTTGGGTCAATGGCGGAAATTCTAAGGTCTGAACGCAAATAGCGCAAGGCGACACCCATGGCAAAACGGTCGCTGAGCCGCAGCGAATAAGAAACGTCAAGTGCCAGTTCGTTCGGTCGCTCTATCAAGGCATTTGAAAACTGATCTTGCACCAATTCGATATCGCCTAAACTGAAATACCGCACGCCAATACCGACCGCGCTACGATCGTTTATCCGATTGAAATAGGAGGCACTTCCCAAGAAAATATCGTTGACCAAATCACTGAGATAGGGCGTATAACTGGCCGTAAAACCTTGTTTTGCAGAAGAAAATGCGTATTTCGACGGATTCCAAAATTGCGAATAGGCATCGGGCGAAGTTGCCGCCCCTTGATCGCCCAAACCGGCAGCACGGGCATCGGGAGCTATCAAAAGGAATGGTACTCCCGTGGTGATGACTCTGGAGTCTTGTGAAAATGAATAATTGAAAAGGAGCAGGGCAATTGCAAAGTTTGATAGGTTTCTCATAAAATCAGATTGATAGGAACAAAAATAGGTTTTAATTATAAAATAACAAGTTTCTCGATTTTTTCAACTTTTTTATTGGTCAAGGTAGATTTCACGGTAAGTTTATAAACATATACCCCTTTACCAATCCGATCGCCAAAATCGTCTCTGCCGTCCCAGGTGATTTCTCTGGACAGAAAACCTTCGGTGTTGATGATTTGATTTTTGGTCCAAACGACTTTCCCTGTGATGGTAAACACCTGGACTTGCACTTCGAGTGGCTCAAAAGGTCGGTTGTGGGTAAACCAAAACTCCGTAAAATTGATAAACGGATTGGGGTAGTTCAATACGTTTTCGATTTTTATTTCATCGTCACCGGCTACAACAAATTGAATTTCGGTCATGGAGGAATTGTTGTAAACATCCCAAGCAATCACTTTGAGTGTATGCAACCCGGGAGCAATATTCCTGAGTGGAAAACGCACGCGGCCTTTGGTAAAATCATCCAACTCGGTTTCGTAAAAATCGTTCATGATGAATGGGTTTGCTTCATCTCCATCGAGTATGGCTACGATGTCGTGGCCGATGCCGGAAGCGGTATTGATGCCGCTTTCATCTTCCAAAAACACCAAAACAAAAGGTGATTGGTTGGTAATTTCCCCGGATACAAAATTTTCATCGTTTAAAAAGAGTTTCATCGCCGGGCCTTGGTTGTCTGCCGGAGCATTGAGGTTGATGCCTCCAACCAAAATATCTTCACTGAAGCCGGTTCGGTCTTCGAGCGCAACATCTTTTTCTGCATAAAAACTTACTCTTCCATTACCTATCGGAACCCTAATGTCGCGCGGGACGATAAACTCAAAATCAAACAATCCGTTTGTGACAGAAGCTTTTCCGCGATAAATGATTTCACCCAAGGTTTCAAAATTCAATTTAATCAATTGACCAAAAACGTCCCGCGTGTTATTGTTAGCGAGGGTTTGTCGTTGTACTTTTTTATCGTAAACAGTCACGGACACCGTTCCGTTGAAGTCATTGAGCAATTGACCGGAAGGGTTTGCTACTTCTCCGGAAAATTTTATTTTACTCAACGATTTGAGGGTGTCATTGACTGCGCCAAAAGGTTTGTCATTGATTGCAGTCAGCCTGATATTGGGTTTGGGGACTGCTAATGTAAGCGCGGGATCGCCTACCAAAAAGACGACTCGTTTTTGGTTGTTGTTAAACTCATTTTTGGCTAACATCAGTGCTTCGCCGAGGGTCGGAAAATCATCAGAACCAAAAGAGAACAGATATTTTTGAAGGGTTCTGTTAAATTCTAATCCGAATTGGACGAAAACTTGCCGAGTGGTGGTAATCAGTGCAGAAGCCCCGCCGTTTTTGTTCCAAAAAGTGAATTCACCGGCAGTAGGCCTGAGCGGGTTATCAAATCGGGTGTACTCGCAGGTAACAGTAACAAAAACTGGGAGTTTATCTTTGTTTGTGAAATTTTTAGCATCAGTTTGTGTGATAAAACGCTCCCGCGCCAAACCCGATTCTCCGCCGTGGCCAAAATAGTTAATTACAACCGTTCCGGATTCTAATGAATTTTGAATGGCTTCGTTTACTGCCGGATAGAACTCTCCGCCGGCAGAAGTCTGTTGCAAAAAAGCATCTGAGTGAATTTTACCAATGTTGATAAAAGGTTTGTTGACACCGATATCGTCACCCAGTTTGTCTAAGCTTTCTTGGATAATCCCTTCCCAGTTTGCATCAACGTCATCAGAGAGCAAGGTGAAATTGTTCCGCCATCTGCCAAAATTTTTCTTGTCGTAATACCGGATGACCTTGTCAACCATACCGGCTGCCAAATCAGGTGTGTCGGCAACTATCCGCCCAACCGCAAGGTCGATTTTATCGGTGTTGAGCACACTGCCTTCATTGTCGTCCATCGCCCCGTAAAAATCATCGGACATAAAAGAACCTGTCAGCGAAAAACTCGACAATGCATGGAAGGTAGGAACTGTGTTGTTGTTGTTTTCCAACCTGTTTTTATAATCGAAAGAAGTGTCGCCGAACAAGCAGGCATATTTTAGCCTTTTATCGGGTGAAGACGCGTTTTGGTAAATATATCTGATAAAATTCCGGATGGCTCCAATGTCTTGATTTGAAGTGCTAAACTCGTTGTATATCTGTTGGAGTGAGGCCACTTTCGCCCTGATTCCTGTGACGGTATTGTGAAAGTCAGCCAATCGTTGAGCCTGCGGCAACAAAAAATCAGGAGCGACAATCAGGTAGTCTAAATCTTCAAATTGTCTTTGTTGGTTGAGAAAAATGCTCCCTTTCAAATCTTGATTGGCAATTTTACTCCTGCTTTTCACGATGGGTGAAAACACATTTGATTCTACGAAGGCTACAAATGATTTTTGTGAACCCATAGCCGATTTGAACGAAAAAGTGTTTTGATTGGCATTGGTATATTTTCTAACATTGTAAACATCGGTTATATCCCAAACTTGTGAAACGTTTTGTGCATTTTCTAAACGGTATTCTGCTACACCTCCTTGTGTGGTTGTTGCTTTTTTGGTAAATGAAAACTGTTTGTTTCCTGCTGTCAATTTTGAAGTGCCTTCTATGTTGATATAATTGAGAAAACCCACTCCGGTAGGATTGCCATTGTTATTGTAGGTAAGTTTAACATCGATTTTGCCGGAATTGAGTGTCAAATTATTGTTGAGAGTATTACCGGATCCTACGGTGGGGTCATTGATTGCCGTAAAAGAAAGAGTAGAAACCGCCTGCCCGTTGATGTTGATTTCCATGGAAGTGAGGTTGTCTGAGGCGGCAGCAACATTTATTCTGAAATTGACCGGCTCGGAGAGAACCAAATTGGGAAAGTCAAATGAAAAGGTTTGTTCGTTGTTGATATCAAATCTTTCGCCATGCCATTCCCTACCGACATTGGCAACACTGATCAAATCTTTTTCATGAAATTGGAACTCATCAAAACTGTCAACAATCAATGCTGGAGAAGCTGTAGGTTGTACGGCTTCTTGAATACGTTTCCCGTCCGCACCATCGGCCGTTATGAAATAGGCGATTTCTTCCGTATAAAGATTGATGTTAGTGTTGCTTTCCGGTGTCCAAATGAAGGGGCCTTGCGCATAGAAAAGAACAAAATCGTTGTTGTCAAAATTACCGTCTTCTTCGCCTGAAACAAAAATTGCGTTTTCGATTACGTCCGTTGGTTGGGAGATTCCGTTCAAAAGAGGCAGCATTTTTCCACCATTACCGTAAATCTTAAGTTTTCTCGGATCTATTTGGGAGGTGTTGATTCCCATATTTTGCAAATCGCGGCGCGTAATTTTAAATATGCCGGATTTGTCTACATAAAACTTGTAAAAGCTCCCTTGGGCGAGAACGGAATTAGACAATCCATTGAAGGCTGAAGCCCTATTGGCAGCACCTCTTACAAAAGCCGCGCTGTTTCGTGCCGCGAAAGAATAGGACACGTCAAAAGAAATAATTTTCTTGAATTGCCCGTTGCCGTTGATGATAGGGGACAGGGAAAGCACTGCATATGTGACCTCTCTTCCTTTTGCCATTTTGATAGACTGATTGGGTAAACTCGGAATGGAAGAAGCTATCAAGTCTCCCAATTCTTCCTTAGAAATATTTTGATATACGACGTTGTTTAACTGCACCGAATTGGGATCTATCACACCATTTTCGCGCCATTGCGTGGTGAAAGAAACCGTCATATCATCCATCAATACAAACTGATTGTCGTTGAAATGAGGTATGTTGAATGATTTGTACTGGGTCGAATAAACCGATTCCTCTTCCCATTTAATTTCAAAATGCTGGTTTTGAGCTCCTGAAAAATGGAACATGAAATAAATAAAGGCAATTGTAATTTTTTTCATCATGCTTTTAACGCAATTCGCATTTCAATATTATAAATATTTTATCATAAATATGTATTTGTAAAATAATAATAAAATTAAAACGTTAAATAAACCGAAAAACCCTTTTAACAGGGTGTTTCTAAATAAATTGAAATTTGAATCTTAATTATTATATTGCACGACCAAATTTACCTATTTTACTATCGATTTATGAAAAAGACACTTTTGTTAAACATCGCGTTAATTGTAGTATTTTCAACATTTTACAGTTGCAAGAACAACAAGGACAACGCCAACGTTTCGCGCGCAACCGGATGGAGAATCAACGACCCGAACGGTTATTTTAATTACAACACAAAATATACCGAGCAGCCTACGCCACCGGGAATGGTTTTTGTAGAAGGTGGGACTTTCACCAAAGGAAGTGTGCAAGATGACGTGATGCACGATTGGAACAACGCTCCTTCCCAACAACATGTCCAATCTTTTTACATGGATGAAACCGAGGTAACCAACAAAATGTATTTGGAATATTTGGAATACCTCAAAACTGTTTTTGATCCGAATGACCCAAATTTCAGAAATATTTATAACGGCGCGTTGCCCGATACTTTAGTTTGGAGAAACCGATTGGGATACAATGAAGTGATGGTAAACAATTATTTGCGCCACCCTGCTTATGGAGAATACCCGGTAGTTGGCGTAAACTGGATTCAGGCTGTCGAGTTTGCCAAATGGCGGACTGACATGGTCAACCAACTTTATTTGGAAAAAAACGGCTATCTATCTAAAGGAGCAAGACAAGAGGCTCGTTCGCCAGACAGTCTTTTCAGTACGCAAACATACCTGAATGCCCCAAATTTGGTTTATGGTGGAGATTCAGATAAACTGCAAGGCAGAAGACGTTCCAGAAAAGATACCCTTCCGAGCTATGCCAACCAATCCAGCGGGGTTATTTTGCCGGAGTATCGACTTCCAACCGAAGTGGAATGGGAATTTGCTGCCGTCGGACTAAGTGAAATCAGGCTGTATAATAATTATTTGGGAAGAAAAAAGTATCCATGGACCGGAAGTTCAACACGTTCATTAAAAAGATCTAATAGAGGCGACCAATTGGCTAACTTCAAACAAGGCAAAGGTGACTATGGCGGAATTGCCGAGTTCTCAGATGACGGAGCAGACATCACGGCCAAAGTAAAATCCTTCCCTCCTAACGAATACGGACTTTACGACATGGCTGGAAACGTATCCGAATGGGTTGCCGATGTTTACAGACCGATTATAGATGATAAAATGAACGACTTCAATTATTACCGTGGAAATGTCTATTACAAAAACATGATTGGAAAAGACGGCAAAGTCGTTTTAATAACACCACAAAATATAGATTATGACACTTTGAGCAACGGGCGCATAGTTGCCGTAACCCTTCCAGGCGAAATAGCACAAGAACCCATCAACGGAAACGATGTTTATCTTCGAAACAATTTTACGAAAAGTGACAACAGAGATTACAAGGATGGCGATAAAATGTCCAGCAGGTATTATCGTGCGATGAACGAAGGAAGAAGAATGTACAATTCTCCTAAAAATGTGTCTCAAAGCGATTCTTTGGGAAATTTCACACCTTCATATGATGAATCAAATGCGCGGACTACACTCATCAGCAACGAAGCAAGGGTATTTAAAGGCGGTTCGTGGAAAGACCGAGCCTACTGGTTGGATCCCTCGCAACGAAGATTTTTCCCGCAAGATATGGCAACGGACTACATCGGTTTCCGGATGGCCATGTCCAGAGTGGGTGCCAAAACCAAAAGCAAACGCAAAGTTGCCAGAAAATAAATTGATACAATCTAAATTTTTAAAATGCCCCTCTTTTGGGGCTTTTTTGTAGCATGAATATCGAAGAACTCTATCAGGCCTTCAAAAAATCAAACGGCATTAGCATTGATTCGCGAAAAATTGATGCAAACCAATTTTTCTTTGCCATCAAGGGAGAAAACTTTGATGGCAATCAATACGCGGTATCCGCGCTCGAAAAAGGGGCTTCCTTAGCCGTGATAGACCAACCAAAATTTTATATAGACGAGCGAACCGTCTTGGTTGAAAATTCACTGAAAACGCTGCAAGACTTAGCCAACCACCATCGAAAACAATTTAAAATTCCTGTTATAGCCCTCACCGGAAGCAACGGGAAAACCACCACCAAAGAACTCATCGCAGCAGTTTTGTCAAAAAAATACAAAACAGTTGCCACCAAGGGAAACCTGAACAATCATTTGGGCGTACCGCTCACGCTGCTTGGCATAGACAAGACAACCGAAGTAGCCATCATAGAAATGGGAGCCAATCACCAAGGCGAGATTGATCTGCTTTGCAAAATTACCGAACCCAACTATGGGTTGATTACCAATTTTGGAAAAGCCCACTTGGAAGGATTTGGTGGTGAAAAGGGAGTTATCAAAGGGAAATCGGAATTGTATGATTTTATCATCCGGGAGAAAGGATTGCTTTTTGTCAATGCCGACGACCCGATTCAGATGAAAAAAACCAAAGGCACCAAGCGATTCCTTTTTTCAAAAAAAGATGAAAATGCCGATTTAAAAATTTCCCTGCATCAAAAAAACCCTTCGCTTGCCCTGTCGTTTGGAGAAACTAAAATCCTGAGCCAGCTTATTGGCGAATACAACTTTTACAACATAGCAACAGCAGTTTCAATCGGAAAAATTTTTAAAGTACCCAATCTGGATATCGCAGCCGCCATCGAAGCATACCGACCCCAAAACAACCGCTCACAAATCATCGAAAAAAATTCCAATCGGATTATTTTGGATGCTTACAATGCCAATCCATCGAGTATGAAAGTGGCTTTGGATAATTTTTCAGATCTTCCTTCAAACCAAAAAGTAATCATTTTGGGCGATATGTTTGAGGTTGGGTCTAAAAGTATGATTGAGCATCAAAAAATTGCAGACCGAGTAGCTGAAATAAACCCAAAAACCGCCATTTTGGTTGGCGAATATTTTTATCAGGCTTTGACTGACCGGATAACTATCACAAAGTTTAAAACATTGGACCAAGCCAAGGAATACTTGAAGCAAAACCCGATTGACAGCAGCGAAATACTCATCAAAGGTTCACGTGGCATGACGATGGAAAAAATAGTAGATGTTTTGTGAATTTTTCAAAGCAAGGCCAATGACATATTGCCTTAAGCATAAATTCGGTTTGACAAAATAATACCTGTTTCCCATCGTTTTCTAAACAATTAGCTAATTTGCCAATATGCGAAAATTCTACTTTGCCTCCCTAAGTTTACTGCTTGCGCAAATGCTTTTTGCACAAGTGGGTGGTCGAAGCACCTATGAGTTTCTAAATCTTATTTCGTCTCCCCGGCAAGCTGCCTTGGGCGGAAAAGTGATTACCAACTACGATGATGATGTGAATCAACCGCTTTTTAATCCAGCTTCCATCAACGTGGAAATGGGCAGCCAAATCGGGCTGAACATCGTCAACTACATCGGCGATGTCACGTACGGCTCAGCATCCTATGCTTTCACCTACGATCGGCATGTAGAGACTTTCCATGCCGGGGTAACCTATATCAATTACGGCACTTTTGAAGGAAGGGACATCAACGGCGAATTTACCAATGATTTCAAAGGAAATGAAGTAGCCTTTTCGATGGGCTACGCGCGCAACATACCTTGGACAGATTTTTATGTTGGTGCTAACGTCAAATTGATTTCTTCAAAGCTGGAAGAATTTACCTCATTCGGCGGCGCGGTCGATTTGGGGCTGATTTATGTCAACGAACGTTGGGGCGTAAACATGGCCATGACCGTGCGCAACCTCGGTGTGCAATTTACCAAATTTGATGACCGCAGGGAAGACCTGCCGCTTGAAGTAATTTTTGGTATTTCGCAAAAACTGTACAGCCTTCCTTTTCGTTGGCATTTGACCTTAGAAAACTTGCAACAATGGGATTTGACTTTTGAAAATCCCGAACGAAACAACCAAGGTGTGGGCGACAACGTGGTCGACGGCGATGTGTCTTTTGTCAACAACGCTTTCAGGCATTTGGTATTGGGTGCAGAGTTTTTCCCCGAAAGTGCCATCAATCTTCGGGTGGGTTACAACTTTCGCAGAGGGGAAGAACTCCGGTTTGTAGAAAGCCGCTCATTTGCAGGTGTTTCCGCCGGTTTTGGTTTAAAAATAAACAATCTCAAGTTTAGTTATACCTTTGCCAAATACACAACTGCGGTCAATTCGAGCTTTTTCGGATTGAATATCTACCTGTAACATGCCTGATATTATCATTGCCATCGATGGACATTCTTCTACGGGAAAAAGCACTTTAGCCAAACGTTTGGCAAATGCACTCGGATATGTGTTTATCGACACAGGAGCCATGTACAGGGCCGTCACTCTTTTTGCGATGCAGCAGGGATTTTTGAAAAATAATGTTTTGGACGAAAAAAAATTGATTGCTGCCTTACCCGATTTAGACCTCCAATTTTTATTCAACCCGAAAAAAGCCTTGTCCGATATGTATCTGAACAGGCAAAACGTATCCGATGAAATCAGGAACTTGGCGGTTTCCCAACAGGTGAGCCGAGTGGCTACGCTTGCTGAAGTCCGTAAAAAATTGGTTTCACTACAGCACGAAATGGGCAAACAAAAACGCATCGTGATGGACGGGCGAGACATTGGCACCGTGGTTTTCCCGCAAGCCGAACTCAAAATATTCATGACGGCTACGCCTGAAATCAGGGCGCAAAGACGTTTTGACGAAATGAAATCTACCACACCCGACATCACTTTTGAAGAAGTTTTGGAAAACGTGAAACACCGCGATTTGATTGACTCTACGCGCAAAGAATCACCACTCAGGCAAGCTCCAGATGCCGTGGTTATCGACAACTCAAACCTGACCAAAGACGAACAATTTGAGTCGGTTTTGGGAATGGCGAGGGCGTTGATCGGGTGAAAAAAATGTGCTAATACTGCTCCCCCTCGTTTGGAAAGTCTTTCGATTTTACATCGCTGACATACTGTGCAATGGCTTTGTTCATGCCTTCGAACTAATCTATGTGCTTCGAAAAATCAAAATCTGTATTTTAAGTAGAACATAAAATAGCGCTGAATGGTTTGTGAAAAGATTTCATTTCTTTGAAATTCAGAAATGGATATATTTGAAAACCTCTTCACGTTCCATAAATTATTGGCGGTTGCTTTGAAAGACCACCTGCTGTCGGCTGGTGTATAGTGTGCTGTGAAATTGGAGAATGTGAAGTTGCCTGTGTCAAAATCATAGTAATGGGTATCAAAATCCATAAACCATTCGTTTGATAATTTTAAGATTGCTTGAAGAGAGCCTTCTTTGTAATTTGTAGTCGAAACCCGGTTTTGAAATTCACCTTCAGAATAATTTATTAAAGCATAAAATTTAAAATTAAGCGGAATGCCAAAATAAGTTGTCCCCTGTAGCTTAAAATTGCCGTTGTAGTTACTCAAATTACCCAACTGTTCATTTACAACTGTTTGATTGTTGAACCAAAGATGTTGTGTGCTCAACTTAACGCTCGTCTCAAATGCCCTGATATATCTGTTTACGCTGAGGTTAAAATTAGTTGTTTCTCCTCCTCCAAGAATAAACCGACTGCTAAAATTGGTTTGCTCGTTTACAGTAGAAATATTTCCGTAAGCATTGTTGAAAAAGCTGTAAGTGAGAAATGAATTAATCAAAAACTGTTTTTTATAATCATTGTATGTATAAAAAAATGAAAAACTATGCGTCTTAAAATTTTCAATTTGATCGGTTCCTTTTGAGAAGAATCGATAATTGCTCAGAAAAAAATTCTCTTTTAAATCATTAATTGATGGCAGGTTGTTCTTGAAATTATAATTGACACCAAAATTGCCTAAAGGTGTTTTTTTGGAATGTAAACCTACATTGATGTCGAGCAAGGAAAAATGCCGTGTCTGTTGATTCAACTCCAGTCGGTTTTGAAATAAACTCAGCGTTGTAATTAGTGTAAACCATTTGACTAAATCGAGATTGTACTTTGAAGTCAGACCCGCTTTTGCGTGTGTAAAGCGAGTATTATTTGACAAAGTATCTATTGAAGTGCCCTGCAAAAAGCGAAAATCCGATTTCAAATCGTCGTCCGTCACGTTTGCTGAAAACTTTAATGAAAACTGAGATTTTCGCACCTTTGTAAGCACCTCAGCACTTGCCCCGTAATACACTTGAGGTGATTTTGAATTTTGATGTATTTCTTGATTAGAATCATTGTTAAAAATATCACTAAAAACGTTTGGTTTAATGTTTAGTGATTGTCCTGTTTCATTAGAACCATAATAAGCCAACATTGATAGCAATTTGTTTTGTGATAGTTTTTTGGTAAGGGTTAACCTGTTAAAAAAATTGATAGAATTATCAAACTGTTTTTGAGTAATTTGTTCATCGTCAAAGACAAGATTATTTCTTTTTCGACCGGGTATATTCTCAAATTGCGCATTAAAATTTAAAAACAAACTACTTTCATTAGCATGTCTTAGTTCAAACTGAGTTGCGTAGTAATTATTGATAATATTAACTTGGTTTTGCTCAAAAAAAGATATCGTTTCGGGGTTTAAAAAAAAATCCGTCTGATTGGTATTACTCTTATTTACATCGTCATAGGCATAATAAGTGAGGTTCCTCAACTGGGTCTTTTTTCCAAGTTTTTTTAATGCACTTAAAGAATTGATAAAAGAGTCATTAAAGATATCTTCTCCGTTAGTGAAAAGAGAATTCGGCAGGTTATCCACATTTACGGGAGCGTAACTACTCCTCTGTTCCAATTTAACATCATCGATGTCACTGATATCAATTACAGACGAGTTTTTTATCTGGGTATTTGCACTATTGCCAATGTCATTAGCGTTTATAAAATCAAAAAATTTAATATCTTTCCTAATTAAACCTAAGTTAGCCGAATGATTATTCTGACCATTTGTGCCTAATCCCAATTCTACATTACCGAACCAAACATTTTTTTTATCTTCTTTCAAGATAAGGTTCAACGCTACTTTTTTTGAATCTTGAAAACTTTTCAGTACCGGATTGTCTTCAAAGTTGTTTAAAATTTGTACCTGCTCTATTGCGTCAGCATCCAAGTTCTTCGAGAGTAGCTTATATTTACTGCCAAACATATCGTCTCCTTCAACCAGCAACTTATCTATGGCCTGCCCGTTTACTTTTATGATTCCTTCCGTCGAAATCTCAACACCGGGTAAGTTTTTAAGCAAATCTTCAACAACATTCTCTGTTTTATCAGAAAACTCAGACACCTTGAAGTTTATCGTATCTCTTTTTACTTTTATTTTTTCCCAAGATTCCAAGACGACCTCATCTAAAGTCTCCACCTGAGGTTCTAAAGAGATATTAATTTCTAAATCACCCTGAATTTCAGTGCTTATAATCTTATCGAAAGATTTGTATCCCAACAGGTTGGCCACAATTTTAACATCTTGCAATCCTCTGTCAATTGCCAAAGAATATCTACCGTCAGCGTCTGCAAACGAATACGTTATAACCCTGTCTTTGCTATAAATAACTATGCTTACATCTTGTATGGGCGTATGTAGCGTGTCACTTACAACTCCTCTAATAAGCAAATTTTGAGCAAATAAGCTTGGACTGATTAAATATAGAAATATAAGTAGTCCATATTTATTGTTTTTTGAGGTAGCCATTTAAATCAAAATTTTCGATATAAGTGTTGCCCATGTTGTAATGATAGACCTCCTTTGATAAGTTACTTGCATTTACTTCTTCGGCTATCATCCTACCCGAAAGCTTTGCATTGATATAGGCCTCTATTAAAAAAATTTTGTATGCATCGAAAGTAATCCATTTTTTCCAACTTTGTTCTTTTTGTACGACGGGTTTACTTATACCAATTTTTGTTTCACTTGGATATTTTATATTTTTAAAATAAAAATAGATTTCTTTCTTAGGGTCGTGCGCTTCGAGAATTAATCCGGGAAGCCCATGCAATTTCCAGGGACCAAACGGTAGCGGAATTTCAGTTGTAAACCAAGCGACAAAGTCTCTGCCTCTAAAAGTTGCCGTCGCTTTGGTACAAATATAGCTTCCTATTTTTTTTTTTTCGTTTTGAATTTTCCACTCAATCTCTGGTATTTTTTCGGCGACATAGTTAAATCCAATGTCTCTGCTGAACACGCTGTCTTTTTTTAAATCCTTAAAATACCTAAATCCGTAGGCATTAGTAACTTTCGAAATAAAAAAACCCATTCCCTCAGACTCTATGGCGACATTTTCGTTTATATGAGATTTTTCTAAAGAGTCACTTCGTGTGATGTAAATAGAACGTGAATTATTAAAAACCAATACAGAATTGAAATCAATACCTACTGGGCCTCCCATTCCTAAACTTTCCAATTGACCATAAGAAACCACACCTTTTTTTGGAAGTTTTTGTTGAGAAAAAACACACAAACTGTAAATAAATATGTAAATAACAATTATAGAACGCATAAGCTTAATTTTTATAATTTAATTGAATTAATCAAAAATCAAGAACGGACACAATTGATTTGTTGTAATCCGTTCAAGAATAATAAATTTAAAATGAAAAAACTGCTCCCCGATTGCCTATTTAATGCTGAGCACAAGAATTGCTGAACTGAATTGCCAGCGCTCTCGCGTCATTAAAACTTTCAAAACATCCGGTATAGTCATAATCATAGGCACCGTCTCCGTCACAATCATGTACCACACGATAGTTCGTACACATCAAGTCTAATTTTTCATCAACAATTTCTGTTGATGATAACATGGAATTGTCAAAAGAATAAGAATCTTTAGAGTCGAATTTATTTAATCCGCTATTTGCAAAAACTGTTGTAAAAAACAACATTAAAACTGTACTTAAAAATAAATTTTTCATAATTTGGGGATTTAGAGTTTAAGACTAAAATTTAAGGCATCGGGTAACAGTTTTAAAAGTTTTGCTTCAAAGCAAAAAAAAAAACGAATTGAGCAAACAATTTCTGTTAAAATTTTAAGACCTAATACTGCTCCCCCTCGTTTGGAAAGTCTTTCGATTTCACATCGCTGACATACTGTGCAATGGCATTGTTCATGTCCTCATACAAATTCATGTACCGGCGCAAAAACCGCGGGCTGAACTCGTGGGTCATGCCAAGCATATCGTGCAAAACGAGCACTTGCCCGTCCACGCCATTGCCGGCTCCGATGCCGATGACCGGGATGGAAATCGACTCCGCTACTTGCTTCGCTAAAGCCGCCGGGATTTTTTCGAGTACAATAGCAAAGCATCCGATGCGTTCGAGCAATTTGGCATCTTCGATGAGTTGTCCGGCTTCAGTTTCTTCCTTAGCGCGAACGGTATAGGTTCCGAATTTATAGATAGACTGTGGTGTCAAACCCAAATGTCCCATCACGGGGATTCCGGCGTTGAGTATTTTTTTGATGGAATCTTTCACCTCGCCGCCGCCTTCCAATTTGATGGCGTGCGCACCGCTTTCTTTCATAATCCGAATGGCTGAGCGGAGTGCTTCTTTCGAGTCGGATTGGTAACTGCCAAAAGGCAAATCGACCACCACCAAACTCCGGCTGATGGCACGCACCACCGACGAAGCGTGGTAAATCATTTGGTCTAAAGTAATGGGCAAAGTAGTTTCGTGGCCGGCCATCACGTTGGAGGCTGAGTCACCTACCAAAATCACGTCCACGCCGGCATGGTCAACAATCTTGGCCATGGTGTAGTCGTAGGCAGTAAGCATGGATATTTTTTCACCCCGGCTTTTCATCTCAAAAAGCGATTTGGTGGTGATGCGTTTGTAATCTTTTTTTGCAGTGGACATGTGCTTGTTGTTTGGTAGGCCAAAAGTACGGAATTGATATAAAAAACCCCGAAAGGTTTTCAAAACCTTTCGGGTTTACTTTTTATAAAAAAACTTCCGCGAGTTGAAATCTATCTTGACTAAATCTACTTTTCCGGAAAATTGTTGCCAATTGTTCGTGGCGGTTTGCCGGTACTTTTTTCCGTTGTAAATAAATTCGAAGGTCATTTCGAAATTTTCTACATCCGTTTTCCAACGGAATCTAAAAGAATTTTCTACGGGTTCAACTTCGAGTATCGGGATGTTTTTATAATACAGATATTGCCTGAAAACCGGACTGAGGTTTAAACCCGTTTCCTTGTTGAAAAAATCAATGACCGTTTGTGTGTTGATAATCTGATGCCGGAATATTTCCACATATTTACGCAATATCCGCCACCATTTGGCATCGTTGTTCACGATGTGCCGCAGGGTGTTTATCATCAACGCGCCTTTTGGGTACATATCACCCGAACCTTTTTTGTTTACCCCATATTCACCGATAACAGGCGCATCATTCCGCACCAAATTGCTTTGTCCGTTGATGTATTGCATCGCCTTGTCGTAACCCCATTCGCATTCCACAAAAACCGATTCGGCATAGGTCGTGAATCCTTCGTGTATCCACATATCGGCTATGTCAGATGAGGTGATGCTGTTGCCAAACCATTCATGAGCCGACTCGTGTATGATGATAAAATCGAATTTTAAACCAATGCCTGTTCCTGACAAATCGTTGCCCAGATAGCCTTTTCGGTATTGGTTGCCATAAGCCACCGCGCTTTGATGTTCCATCCCGAGATAGGGTGTGTCCACCAGTTTGTAGCTGTCGCCTGTAAAAGGATAGATGCCAAATTTTTCTTGAAAACAATCCATCATCGGTTTGACCTCTTCGAACTGAACTTTTGCCGCCGGGAGATTTTCCCGTAGCACGTAATAGTCCAAATCCAGTCCGTTGTAGTTTTCCCCAAAATGCACATAATCGCCTACATTAATGGTTATATTGTAACTGTTGATTGGGTTTTTGACTTCCCAATCCCAACGCGTATAGCCATCTAGCAACTTTTCGCTTCCCAACAAACGCCCGTTGGAGACATTCATCAAACCATCCGGAACAGCCACTTTGATGGTCGCGCCCAAATCGGGTTCGTCGCTTTGGTGGTCTTTGACCGGATACCACAAACTCGCACCGGTGCCTTGAACCGCCACACCAATCCACGGTTTGCCGGCTTTGTCTTTTCTCCATACAAAACCGCCGTCCCAAGGTGCATTTTTTGCCGTCAGTGGCTTACCGGAATAATAAAACCGAAGCGTGTCTTGTTTTCCTTTTGTTAAAGACCCCTCAAAATCAATAAAAACCGCATTGAATTCGCGTGTATAGGTTAATTTTTTTCTTTGAAAAACAATCGAATCAACCTGCATGTCAGTAAATAAATCGAGTTGGATGCGATGGGTGTTTTCCATTACTTCAAAGAAAATATCGTTGTATCCAGAAATAATTTTTTTATCCGTATTAATCTTGATATTCAAATCGTAACGCAAGACATTGAAGCTCGTTCGCTCCGGGCGTAAACTACCTTGCAAACTGTCTTTGCGGGAGAAATTTTGTGCATTTAAAACTACGGAAACCGATATAAAAAAAAGGAGGGTGAATCTATTCATCATTAGATTTTAATTTGAAGGGGAATCTCTTTAAAACGGTATCAAACAAAAATAGCATAATCTTATGTAGGAATATTTTTTTATCGTTCATTTATTTTGTTTATGCCGGAAGCATAACACGTTCATAAAACATTGATGCAAAATGAAACCTGCGGCCTCGTCGGGTCGAACATACACCTCACAACACATTTCTATTAACGTGCAATCCCCACGGGATTGATAAAACCCCAAGCACCATGAGCAACTATTCCCGAATTTATATTCAAATTGTCTTTGCTGTCAGAAACATACATGCGCATATAAAACCCGCGTGGGAAGAACGCCTGTTTCAATACATCACCGGAATTGTACAAAGTAAAGGACAAAAAATGTATGCTATAAACGGCGTAGAAAAACCATATTCATTTTTTCATCAGCATCAGTCCAAGCTGTTGCCTATCCGATTTGGAAAGAGAAATCAAAAAATCAAGTATTGCCTTTATCAACGAAAACAAATTGTTGGTCTACAAATTTCAATGGCAAGAAGGTTTTGGCGTATTTTCCTACGCTCATTCACAAGTGGATAAAGTGGTGAAATATGTAATGAACCAAAAGGGACACTACAAAAACAAAACATTCAAATCAGAATATATGGAGTTATTAAAAAAAAATGAAATTGAATTCAAGGAGGAATACCTATTTGATTTTCTGAATGAAACATCATAAAAATCCAGCTTCTACATTACCCGCATTTGTACAGGATCCCAGTGCACGAATTTATTTTGCGCATAGCTGGCGTTGCAAAGCAATGCCGGTGCGGCAGCCCGAAAGCCAAAAACCGGGTCTTCCACCACGCTTCCTTTGTTGCGGATGGCGTTGATGAGGTTTCCATGATGGTCGTAATGCGCGCCTTTATAACCGTCTTCTGCCTTATAAACTACCTCGTTTGGTGCTAAAATCCGCTTGCGTTCAGAAACTTCACCGCCTTGCTGTTTTATTTTTGCCAACTCAAAAGGGTCATCCGTCGAAACGTTATTAGTGCGGAGTACGACCTCTTCCCATTTTACATCCATCGAGCCTTTGCTGCCGACTATCCGCAGGTAGGTGGTGCCACTGGTACCATCCACAAAATTGCATCGCAGGGAAAGATTAAATCCAGGGTGTTCGGTTACTTCGGGATAGTTAAACGTACCCAACAATACATCGGGGACTTCCCTGCCATCTTTCCAATACCGGAGCCCACCGAGTGCGCTGATGATATCCGGGCCTTTTGAATTGGTGATAAAATGCAGGCTCGAAAACAGATGTACAAACAAATCGCCGGACATACCAGTTCCATAATCTAAATAATTCCGCCATCTGAAGAAGCGAAGCGGGTCAAAAGACCTTTGGGTGGTGTTGGACAGATACCTTTTCCAATTGACGGTTTTTTCGGATGCATCGGCCGGAATGGCGTATTGCCAAGCTCCGACGGGAGAATGACGCGCCCAAAACCCTTCAGCATAATTGAGTTCGCCAATGGCTCCAGCAGCCAACAATTCCTTGGCTTTTTCATTTCCCAAAGACGACAGACCCTGACTGCCTATCATCATTATTTTACCCGATTTTTTCCACGCATCCACCAGCTGATGGCCTTCATCCACGCTGTGAACCATCGGTTTTTCGCAATAAACATGTTTTCCTGCATTGAGCGCATCGATGGCAATCTGTTTGTGCCAATGATCGGGCGTGCCGATAATCACTACATCAACATCTTTTCGAAGGAGTATTTCTTTGTAATTGTCGGTGGTGAAGAGCGTGTTGCCAAAGTTTTTTTTAGCTTCTTCAATCCTGCCGGTGTACAAATCGCAGACCGCCACGATGTTTACTCCCTCGTGCATCAAGGCCGTTTTCATGTCTTCTGTTCCCATTCCACCGGCACCGATAAGGGCATAATTCAGTTGTTGCTTATCGGACTGTAGATGGTTTCGTTTCAACAACTGAATAGTAGGTGCAGCAGTTGTCGTAATGGCCGGGGCTGAAAGCAAACCCACGCCCGCTAACCCGGCTTGCTTGATAAAGTTTCTTCTGTTTTTATCGTTCATAATTATGGAATTTATAGTTTATTTGAATCAAGGCAATGGTCAATTTTAAAATAAAAAAAATAAAAAAAATAGAAAGAACTAAAAAATGTTTGGCACGTTTTAGTTTTTAAAAAACTTCTGACTCCCGACTTCCCTGCCTGACTGCAGGCAGGTGACCTCCCTACAATTCCCTGATAAACAGATTGCGCCAACGAACTTTTATCCCACCGCCATCGTGGATTTGAAGTGCGATTCCGCCTTCGCCTTTTCCGATTTTATCATCTTTGATTTGCACCATTTTTGTGCCGTTCAGCCAAGTAGTGACTTCCGAACCGACTACTTTGATTTTCATCGTGTTCCATTCGCCCATCTTCAAGGTTTTTTCTTTGTCCGGCTCGGGTATGATGAGCCAACCTCTGCCGTAAGATTCGTAAATCCCACCGCTGTGCTGTCCGGGAGGGGCTACTTCCACCTGCCAGCCGCTGACTTTTACGCCGTCAACCTTCGAGCGGATAAAGACTCCGCTGTTGCCGTCGGCTTCTTGTTTAAATTCCAATTCGAGGATAAAATCTTTGTAGTTTTTCTGCGTACCCAAATAGCCATATTGTGCATCGGAGCCACTTTCGCAAATGATTTGATCGTTTTCGACATACCATTTTTCGGTGCCGTAGGCTTTCCAACCGCTTAGGTCTTTCCCGTTAAAGAGCGATTTGTTTAGGGCACAGCCCGAACATAAAATACTGAAAATAAGTCCATAAAAAATAGGGCTGAATGACAATTTGTTTTCTAAAATTTTCATGAGTCCGGTTGGGTTTTGGTTGGTTGCTGCGCTTTTTTAAATTTAACTTATCAAATATAGAAATTTATTTGACATGCCGAGGTTAATCTTAAACGGGTTTGTTTTGATGATTGGAAAAGTAGATGTTGAAAAATTATACTGAATTCTACCAGTTTTCAGAAAGCAGGGAATGTTGAATTTACACATTTTAGAATATGATTACTCTGAATTATAAAGTCATTTGAGTCAATTCTTTTTCCAATCTATCGAAATTTTCTTCGTTTTTGTCAACTACAAATGGTTTTATTTTCCCTCACGCATTCGCCGAGTTAAAAAGCATTTTGAAAATAACTTTTGTTCGTTCACTTTAGTCTTCTTCAAAGGTGGCTACGACTTGAAAAATGGGTTTTGAATAGCGTTTCCAAGCAATAAGTGAGGGTTTTTTCGATTTTTATAAACTCACATTCGTTGGCCTAATTCCCTTTTTACGACACGTGCATGATAAGACTCCATTTTCCGCCTACTCGAAAGTCAAAAGTTTGGAAAGTGTTTGTAAAACCTGCCGAACCCCACCAATTTTTAAGATGGTTAGGGTCTGACCGAGCGCGTTAAACAATTTCTCTTGAAACGTTTAGGATTCTCGAACTCACGATTTTGCAGTCAGGTGTTGTGCGTATGATTTTCGTTCACATTTGCAGTTTTTATTTCTTGTCGTGTTAGGAAAGTGTCCTCAAATACAGCTAATGTGGTTGAGCAACTCGCGCACTACTTCACTTCCCACTGCGCTTCCGAAGTTTGCCCGTTTTGAGAAATGCGCAAGGCATATTTTCCTTTCGGTAAATAATACTTTCCGTTTTTAGCTGCGGTGACTTTGTAGTCTTTTTGCTTTTTCTGTAGGGTTTTGAGCAGAGTTTCATCAATAGTCAGATTGTTTTCGGCGTAATTGAAACCGCGCACAGCCGTTCCTGTGTTTCGTTGCAGCACATTCCCTTTTTCGTCCTTGATGCTGAGCTCGTAATTCCCGGCTGTCGCTGCATAAAAGGCAAAAGTTGTTTTGGGTTCAAATGCGGGCCGCCACGCGCTAAACGAATTTCCCCAACGCGGTGAAGACCGCATATCTTCGAGTTTGAAAAGTTTCAGTGCCGGCATCGATTTTTCTTGTGCCAAGCTTTGCAAGAAGGATACGTCGGCTTTATAAAGCGAACGCCCGTGGGTGCCGATAATCAAGTCGTTAGCTTCCGGATGTACCACCAAATCATGTACCGCCACTTTGGGCAAACCGGCAGAAAAGAGTTCCCACCTTCCGCCCCTGTCAAAACTCACATACACGCCGTCGTCTGTTCCGACGTATAACAAATTGGCTGCTTTCGGGTCTTCTTTGATGACGTTTACCGGCGAGATTGGCAGGTTGTTGCTGATGTTTTTCCACGTCTTGCCAAAGTCTTCACTCACGTAAACATAGGGTTTAAAATCATCCCAACGGTAACCATTGAGGCTTGCGTAAACTCTTTCTTTTTTGTGTGCCGATGCCACCATGCGCGACACCCACAAATCTTTGGGAAAACTCACGGAAATCTTTTCCCAGCTGCCACCGCCATTGCGCGTGAGTTGCACATTTCCATCATCCGTCCCAACGTAAATCAAACCAAATTGGAAAGGCGATTCGGAAATGGCTGTCAGCGTTCCGTAAGCCACGTTGCCGGATTTTCCGCCTTGGGTCAAATCGGGGGAAATACTTTCCCAAGTATTGCCTTTGTCCAACGAACGATGCAGCTGATTGGAACCGAAATACAAGATGTCTTGGTTGTGCGGCGACAACAATATCGGAGTTTGCCAATTGAACCGAAAAGGAGATTCGCCCAAGTCGTGTTGCGGTGTGATGGGTTTATTGTCGTTTTTAGCCAAATCGAGTCGGTAGTAATTGCCAAATTGAAATCCGGTATAGACGATATTCACATTTCGGTTGTCGATTTGTACCTGCATGCCGTCGCCACCCATGATTTCTTTGTATGGATATTCACCATCGGTCTGCCAGCTTTTGGAAGCACTATAGGTGTTGGAGCCTTTCCAAACCCCGTTGTCCTGCATTCCTCCATAGACATGATAAGGTTTTTGGTTGTCCACATTGATGAAATAATACTGCGCCACAGCCGGATCGTTAGCTTTGAGCCAGTTTTTCCCGTCATCGAACGTAATGTTGACACCTCCATCGTTGCCGTTGACCAAATGCCCGGGCAAATTCGGGTCTATCCAAAGTGCGTGGTGATCGCTGTGCACGTTTTCTTTGTCAATGGATTTGAAAGTTTTCCCGCCATCTTCCGATTTGATGAGCGGCACACCACCAAGGTATATATGGTTGGCATTCTTTGGATTGACGTTGATTTGCGCAAAATAATAACCATAGGAATAAAACAAATCGTCGATAAAACCTTCGTGGGTTTTCTTCCAAGTTTCGCCCCCGTCTTCGGTACGATAGACTTCAGCACCAATCACAGGCGTGTCAAACAATTGCGCGTTGGCATCTTCCAGGTATTTTGACAAATCGATGGGTTTCACGCTACCGTTGCGCACAAGTTGCTTCACGTTTTCGGCGCGGTATTTTTCTTGAAAACCATTGTTTTTCAGGTAATCGTTGAGTTTTTTGTTGTCTAAGTTTAAAAAATCCGCAATGCTGATGGTTTTGAAATCCTCTTTGGCCAGCGCGTCTGTTTTGGATTTTGAAGCTGTTGCCGGCCTGTGAAATTGATTGTCGTGCACGGCATAAACGGTGTTTTCGTCAAAAACCGATAGGCCGGTTCTACCCACGCCACTCCCGGTCGGAAAACCACTTTCAGCCGTGGTCAGCAAAGTCCATGAGTCGCCGCCATCGGTACTTTTATATATGCCCGAGCCTGCACCACTGCCGTCAAAATTCCATGCTTTGCGGTCTTTTTGCCAAGCTGAAGCATATTGAATTTTAAAATTTCCGGGCGCATAAGCCACATCGATGATGCCAGTATTTTCGTCGATAAACAAAGTTTTTTGCCAAGTTTTGCCACCGTCTTTCGTTTTGAAAATACCTCTTTCCGCGTTGGGAGAATATAGATGTCCGAGCACTCCAATTACCACTTCATCCGGATTGTTCGGGTTGAGGATGATGCGCCCGATGTGATGCGAATCGGGTAAACCGACGTTTTCCCAAGTTTTCCCTTGGTCTGTACTTTTCAGGATACCGATTCCGGCATAGGACGAACGCGATGAATTGTTCTCGCCGGTGCCGACCCAAATAGTCCCGTTTTTCCAATCGACAGCAATGTCGCCGATGTTTTGCGTAGGCGCATGGTCAAAAACCGGTTGGAAAGTGGTGCCGTTGTTATCGGTAAACCACAAACCGCCTGAAGCATACGCCACATAAAACTCGCTGGGTTTGCCGGGGTTTACATCTAAATCCACCACACGCCCGCTCATGATGTTTGGGCCGATGTTTTGAAAAGGGACATTTTGTACGAGGGAGTTTTTCGTGAGTGCTTCTTTGGTTTTTAAGGCTTTAAGGACTTCATCGGCGGGCGTGGCCACCGACTGTGCAAGCACGTTTGCGGTCGCCAAAAAGAGTGCAAACAGGGTGGTAAAATGTTTATGCATGGGAAAGGTTTTAACAAGGTTGGAAATAAAACCTTAAAAATAAACAAAACGGATGGATTTTGTAAGGACAGCG
>PFUR01000068.1 GCA_002790195.1 Flavobacteriales bacterium CG_4_9_14_3_um_filter_40_17 | reverse complement strand
TTCATGGGTTTAAATATTTAGGTTTATAATTTAGTTCATATTTCTGATACAAACTTAAATATTATATTTGTAACCGCAAAGCCCTGATAGTCATTCAGATATAGTCTATTTAAAAATAACGTTTAATTATTCTAAATACAAATAACACATTTTTAAGGTAAATATTTGATATTTTGCTTTTTAGAAAGGCACTTTAAAAAATGTTTGCAGTTTCCAATAGGAGAAAGAACTCCTGCAAATATACGAATGATTTGTTAAAAAAAGGTTAAAACACGCTTTTTATCTGTTTTTTTTTCAGTTCAACAAAAATTTCATGCCGTTTGTCGATGAAAAATGAATAGGCTACAAACCGAAAAAACGTATAAAACCGGCTTTTTCATCGAAAAAAACATTCTGGCATGCACTGCTTGCACTTCGTATGCTGATAATTAATTTTCGGTTTCACGCAAAGTATGCAAAGCAAATCGCCAAGCGTGCATCAATCAACTTTTTTAAAGAACGAATAATCGGAAAACGCATCACAATAAACTGTAAAAGACTTTAAATGATTATTTGATTAAAAGATAACGCGATTTCACATAAAAAATTTCAGACCTTTGCAAGACCATAATATATTGTAATCATGTCCGAATATTCCAAAATATGGCTTTCCTCGCCCCACATGGGCGGTACTGAACAATCCTTTGTGCAAGAAGCCTTTGAGTCAAACTGGGTTGCGCCACTTGGTCCTAACGTGACAGGTTTTGAATCGGATTTAGAAAATTACTTGCAGCCAACTGCTTCAGAAAGCATACACATAGCTGCACTCAGCTCGGGCACGGCTGCGCTCCATTTGGCACTCATCTTATTGGGCGTAAAGCCCGGCGATGAAGTCATCTGTCAAAGCTTGACCTTCTCGGCCTCTGCTAACCCGATTGCTTATTTGGGTGCAAAGCCAATATTTATAGGCAGCGAGCCGGAAACTTGGAACCTTTGCCCGAATGCTTTGGAAGTAGCCATCAAAGACCGGATTGCCAAAGGGAAGAAACCAAAAGCCATCATAGCGGTACACCTTTACGGTATGCCTTGCAAATTTGATGAAATACGCAAAATCTCCGATTGTCATCAAATCCCCATAGTTGAAGACAGTGCCGAAGCTTTGGGAAGTGTTTATAAAGGCAGGAAGTGCGGTACATTGGGAGATTTCGGTATATTGTCTTTCAACGGTAATAAGATTATCACAACTTCGGGTGGCGGTGCTTTGGTTGCAAGGACTAAAGCATCAAAAGGCAAAGCTGTTTTTTTAGCTACACAAGCCCGCGATGCTGCACCCCATTATCAACACAGCGAAATAGGCTATAACTATAGGCTCAGCAACATTTGCGCCGGCATCGGGCGAGGTCAAATGATGGTTCTGGACAAACACATTGCGCTGAGAAGGGAGATGCATCATATTTATGAAACGATATTTGCCGGGGTAGAAGGAATCACTTTGCTAAGCGAACCGGATTCCGGAATATTCTCAAACCATTGGCTCTCAGCCATATTGATTGATTCCAAAAAGACAAAAGGGAAAAACCGGGAAGATTTGCGCCTACTCTTTGACCAACACAACATAGAAAGTAGGCCACTTTGGAAACCGATGCACCTGCAGCCTGTTTTCAGCAATTGCCCGTATTACGGCGGCGATGTTGCAGGACAATTGTTTGAGAATGGCTTGTGCTTGCCTTCAGGTTCAAACTTAACTCATGCAGACAAACAAAGAATCCGATCGATTTTGGAGAAGTTTATTTTATAAAAAAACCATATCTATTTTAAAATCTCTAAATTTGCAGCTTGGTGTGGTAGGGTCACCGCCTTCTAAATTGTTTATTAATGAGTTGAGATAAATTTATGACGGAGCTATGAAAAACAAATTGAGAAAACACCCTTTACCGGGTATAAGTACAAATAACTACAATACGCTACTTTATAGCATATTGTGCTAAATTTTTATTGACGGCTTGATTTTTGCAAATCTTTAACCAATCGATTACTTTAAAAAATATTACAAAAAATATTTATGAAAAAAATTTACTTTTTTTCTCAGTTATTTAAAGTTTTCAGCCACAAGTTGTTGAAGCGCTTTGGCTATCTTCCCAGAGGCATCGTATTTGCGATTGACCTATTTTTGCTTGTTCTATCTTGCATACTAACCGGGTTTATCATTTATAGTCTAACGTCCGACTTCAATTTCCAATTGTTTATCAATAAATCCTTGGTGGCTATTTCGATTTCTTCCTTTTATTTTTTATTATTCAGGACTTACTCCGGCCTTATCCGGCATTCTACTATACTCGATGCCGTACGCTTGTTGCTGGCAACGTCGTTTTCGGCGGCGACACTTTTATCACTTAATTTTATACAATTTTATACAACAGGCAGTGTGTTGTTTAAAATACCAACCATTCTTATTTTCTTTATTGTCTCATTTACCACCTTATTTTTCTTTCGAATCACGGTCAAACAAGCTTATGAATATATCTATTCTTACAACAATAAATATGTAGCCCGTTTGGCTGTTTTAGGAACCAATGACAATTCCATTTCTTTGGGGACTGCTATTTTAGGTGAAAAACCCAAGAGATATAATTTAATTGCTTTTTTAGATACCAAACGAAAAAATCAATCCAAAAGAATACTCAGTTTGCCAATTTTATTCTTGCAGGAAGGCAATATCGACATCCTTATCGACAGAAAAATTCAGGCCGTGTTGATTCCATCAATTTTCCCTGCAGATTTTGACATAAAGAAATTCATGAATCTTTGTGTAGAAGCAAACATCAAAGTTTATGTTGCCCCTTTAATAGGAAAACTGGACACTGACAAACCTATATCTTCCCAAATAAAGGACATACAGATTGATGATTTATTGGAAAGGGATCCTATAGAACTAGACAAAAAAACCATCAAAAAACAACTGAAGGGCAAGACCGTTTTGGTAAGTGGTGCTGCGGGCTCAATCGGCAGTGAAATCTCTTTGCAAATCGCTGGTTTCAAACCCTACGAATTGATTTTACTGGATCAGGCAGAATCACCCATGTTTGAATTAGGAAATCGATTGAAAGAACTTTTCCCGGATATAAAAATAAGATGCGTCATTGCAGATATAAGAAACTACAACCGGCTACACGAAATTTTCGAACAATTTCAACCCGAAATTGTCTATCATGCGGCTGCCTATAAGCATGTGCCGTTGATGGAGTTGAATCCTTATGAAGCTTTATTTACCAATGTATTCGGGACGAAAAATTTAGCAGATTTGTCCGTTAAATTCATGGTTGGCAGATTTGTGATGGTATCGACTGACAAGGCAGTAAACCCAAGCAATGTCATGGGTGCTTCCAAACGAATTGCAGAAATATACGTGCAATCGCTCAATACTATTTCCAAAGACCACCACACCAAATTTATCACCACCCGTTTTGGAAACGTACTCGGCTCGAACGGCTCAGTCGTTCCTATTTTTCAAAAACAAATCGAAAAAGGAGGACCGATTACCATTACGCACCCGGATATTATACGTTATTTTATGACCATTCCCGAAGCTTGTCAATTGGTTTTGGAGGCGGGAGCCATGGGAGGCGGTGGAGAAATTTTTATCTTCGATATGGGCGAACCGGTCAAGATTATCGATTTAGCTACCAAAATGATTAAACTCTCCGGATTGGAACCACACACCGACATAAAAATAAAAATAACGGGGCTCAGGCCAGGCGAAAAACTTTACGAAGAATTGCTCAATGACCGCTCTACGACACACCCAACTTACAACGATAAAATAATGATTGCAACAGAAAAACATTATACGCATGATTGGGTGGCCTCTCAAATAGAAGAGCTTCAAAAGATTGTACTTAATGGCTCAGACTTTACCCTTATGGTTTATAAAATGAAAGAAATTGTGCCCGAATTTATCAGTCAAAACTCTGTTTACCAGTCTTTAGATGTTCAAAAAAGCAATCTAAATTGAGAATACAAGACAATAAGAAATAAATCGTTTATAAAAAAAAGCAATTGTATATTTGCCCATGAATGAAATTTTAAACCTCATGTTCCAAAAAGTAAACCAATTTTTTAATCGCAAATGCGTTTATTTTTTGCTCCTTGTTTTTGCTTTACAGGCTTGTAAATCCCCCAAAGAAATTGTTTACTTTAGAGACGGTGATGAAAATAATACCGGAATCAAATCAAATTATTACGATTTAAAAATTGCACCGGACGATTTACTTTCCATCACCGTTTCTGCCATGGACTTAGAGGCAGTCAGGCCTTTCAACCTTCCTATAATTTCTTTAAACAATACGGATGGACGTGCCACAGGCCAACCCGTCTTACAGACTTATTTGGTTTCGAGAGACGGAAAAATTAATTTCCCGGTTTTAGGACAAATTGAAGCTGCAGGCTTGACTCGATCAATCCTTGAAAAAGAATTGTCGGAAAAACTCAAAAAATTTGTAACAGATCCGATTGTTACCGTTCGCATTACAAATTTTAAAGTAACAGTATTGGGTGAAGTCGCAAGGCCCGGATCATTTACCATACCTAATGAACGCATTAGCTTGCCTGAAGCCTTGGGCTTGGCCGGAGATATGACTATCCAGGGTAAACGTCAAAACGTATCGGTCATCAGAGAAGAAAATGGGAAACCGAAACAATATTTTGTCAATATGACAAAAAAAGAAACATTTTATTCCCCTGTCTATTTTCTAAAACAAAATGACATTGTTTATGTAGAACCCAACAGTACCAAAATCAAGTCTTCAAGCGTAGGTCCGAACACAACTATATGGTTATCGATTGTCTCTACACTGATTACCTTAATTGCCGTTATTACCCGATAAATACATAATAAACAGCCTATTCTACTCAAAAAAATATGGAAGATTTAGAATTTACACCTTCTATCCGAACGCAAGTTGAAAAATACTTGATTCATTGGAAATGGTTTGCACTTGCCGCTTTTTTGGCTTTGTTTATATCTTTCATCTATTTGCGGTATTACGCAACACCAATATATTCTGTATCATCCACTATACTTGTAAAAGACAAAAAAACAGCGTCCGGACTTTCAGAATTAAGTGCTTTTGAAGATTTGTCTCTGTTGGGAAACAACACCAACAGTGTAGAAAACGAGATTGAGATTTTGCGATCTAAATCACTGATGGGGAAAGTAGTCGACAAATTGGGATTGGACGTAAGTATTTACGCGGTTGGAAGAGTTCGGGTAACCGAAACCTTCGGTGAGAAAAATTCCCTTTTGATTAGTTTTTTTAAAAATGACACAACCCAACTAAATATTCCGGTTGAATACGATATCACAATCAATTCACCCGAAAAATTTACGATTACAAATTTTGGTGAAAACTATGATAAAGCGCAAACTTTTGGTTTTGGCGAATCGGTAGTTTTTGAATATGGTTCATTTACCGTACTTCCCAATTTCAAGTCAGAGGATTTTAAAGATTTAAGCAAAAATTACCAATTACTTTTTAATCAAAAAGAAAGCGTTGTAAACAACTATGCCAAATCGATTAAGATTGCTTTGGCGGCTAAAAATACTTCTGTACTTTCTATCTCTTTGGAAGATCCGGTCAGGGAGAAAGCAATAACAATTGTAAATACTTTGATTGATTTTTACAACGCCGAGGGCATCGATGAAAAAAATCTTATTTCCAAAAAAACAGCCGAATTCATCAATGATAGAATTTCGATTATTCAAAACGAACTCACCGATGTAGAAAAAGAAGTCGAAACTTTTAAGAAAGAAAATAAGCTCACCGATATCGAGGCCGAAGCCAATCTGTTTGTAGAAACTTCCGGAAGTATTGATTCACAAATTGCCAAAAATGAAACTCAAATCAGCTTGGTAAAATTCTTGAAAGATTACCTTTTGAAAGCTGAAAATCAGGATCAACTCATTCCCGCAAACATTGGAATTGAGGACAACAACATCAATACATTTATAACGCAATACAACGATTTGTTACTTCAAAAAAACAGAATTCTCAAAAGTGCAAGTATTGATAATCCGGTCATTGTCAATTTGACCGCACAACTTCACCAAATTAGAAGCGGCATTGAACAAAGTGTCCAGAATTTTGAATCTTCGCTAAATATATCACTTAACAATCTGAAGAAGAACGAACGTAGCTTAGACAGCAGAATTTCTGCCGTACCGGCTCAAGAAAGGGAATTTAGAGGCATCTCCAGACAGCAACAAATCAAAGAAACACTCTATCTTTATCTCCTTCAGAAAAGGGAAGAAACTGCAATTACGATGGCAGTTACTTCACCTATTGCAAAAATAATCGATCGGGCAAGTGGCAGCAAGCTGCCTGTTTCTCCGAAGAAAAAAATCATCCTGCTTGCCGGATTATTGTTAGGGCTATTCATCCCCTTTGGATTTATTTATACCAAAGATTTGTTAGACACGAAAGTCAACACCCGAAAAGACCTCGAACACGGAGTCGGTGCGCCAATTTTAGGAGACATACCACACAATCCGTTGGAAGACCAACTGGTAGTCGCGCACAACGACCGAAGTGCTACTTCAGAGGCATTCCGTCTTTTGAGAACCAATTTGAATTTCATGTTTACTGGATTTGAGCTAAAATGCAAAACTATTTTTGTCACTTCCACCACCAAAGGTGAAGGCAAATCTTTTGTCTCACTCAATTTGGCGAGCGTGTTGGCTCTTTCAAACAAAAAAGTATTGCTTGTTGGGGCAGATGTCAGAAACCCAAAAGTAGCCGATTATCTAAAACTCAAAAACCACAAAGGCTTTGTTCATTATTTGAATGACCCGTCTCTAAAAGCCGATGATATTATTAACACCCTCGAAGAAGTTAATTTTGACATAATTTTTTCAGGCATAATTCCGCCTAATCCATCAGAATTATTGATGAGCACTCGGGTAAAATCGCTTTTTGATGAATTAAAAACCCGCTACGATTACATCATCGTTGATACCGCACCAATAAGCCTAGTGACCGACACTTTATTGATTGCGCATCACGCCGATTTGTTTGTATATGTCACGCGTGTGCATTTTCTCGACAAGCGCATGCTGCAAGTCCCTAAAGATTTGTATGTCAACAAAAAACTACCGAGAATGTCCATATTGCTCAATGATACAAATTATGAAAAAGGATACGGGCGTGCCTACGGTTATGGTTATGGTTATGGTTATGGTTATGGTAGCGACGCGGATCTCAAAAAGACCTTTTGGCAAAAACTTTTCAAAAAATAAGGCAATCTATACAAACCTCTTGCTGTTTTCAATCAGTGGTTTTAATTTTTTTATAATAGAATTTTTCTTAATATTCTTTAGTAACTTTAGGTGTTCTGCTTTATGCGCATCTGTGCCTGCAAAATCGTACAATCCCTTGTCTAAAATCTTCAACGCAGCCTTCTGCGACGGCAAACCATAAAATCCGATGAGCGAAAGTAAATTAAGCTGAAAAAGACAACCCGCTTGTTTGAGTTTCAAATAAGCGTCAAATTGAGAATGATACGAAAAGTATCGTTCCGGATGTGCCAAAATAGGAACATACCCTTGCAGTTGAACTTCAAAAAGCAATTCTTTCAAATTCAAAGGCGGATTAAAATAGGACATTTCTAACAATACCATGTTGTCTTTGATCGGAAGTAATGCTTTCTGCTTGACCAACGTAAGGAATCCTTCATCCATCATATATTCCGCCGCATAGCGTATAGTAAAATCTGAATAAACACTGTCATTTAGTTTACTTAACAATTGATTGTATGCCGCTGTAATCGAATTTTCGTCATTCGGCCAAACCCCTTGAATAATATGCGGTGTGGCTACGATTTGCGTAATCTGATACTTGCTGTATGCTTCTAACATCTTTAGACTGTCAGCAAAAGTTTTCGCACCATCATCAATACCCGGTAGTATATGATTGTGTATATCAACAAATCCTTCTTCGAATAAAGTCGTCAAAGACGATTTATCGGTAAATAAAGACAACATAGTTTTTTTTGGTAAAAATAACGACTTCTTATCAAGAAAAAATAAAAAATCAACGTTGATTCTGATATTAAAACTGCAAATAAAATGACAGCTTGTCAGTTTGTTTTAAAAATCAACTGTTTTTATGACAATACAAAGATGAAAAAGCTGATGGCACAAAGATTGACAATTAACTAAGCGTAAAAATTTAAAAACTGTTTAACTAATTATATTGTTATGAGCAAAATCATTGGAATAGATTTGGGTACAACCAACTCATGTGTGTCTGTTATGGAAGGAAGTGAACCGGTTGTAATTCCCAACGCAGAAGGAAAAAGAACCACACCATCCGTAATCGGATTTGTGGAAGGTGGCGAAATAAAAGTAGGAGACTCCGCCAAAAGACAGGCTGTAACCAATCCTACCAAAACTGTTGCGTCCATCAAAAGATTCATGGGAAACAAGTATTCCGAGTCTGCCAAAGAAATAAAAAACGTGGCCTATAAAATCACCAAAGGAGACAACGATACCGCCAGAGTCGATATTGACGGACGGCTCTATACCCCTCAAGAACTTTCGGCTATGATACTTCAAAAAATGAAAAAAACGGCTGAAGATTATTTGGGCACTGAAGTAAAAGAAGCCGTTATTACGGTTCCTGCCTACTTCAACGACGCACAACGGCAAGCCACCAAAGAAGCCGGGGAAATCGCCGGCCTTACAGTGAGAAGAATCATCAACGAGCCGACTGCGGCAGCACTCGCTTACGGATTGGACAAAGCCGGCAAAGAACAAAAAATTGCCGTGTATGATTTAGGCGGCGGTACGTTTGATATCTCTATCCTCGAATTGGGCGATGGTGTTTTTGAAGTGCTTTCAACCAATGGAGATACCCACCTCGGCGGTGATGACTTCGACCAAGTACTGATTGATTGGTTGGCCGACGAATTTAACAAAGAAGAAGGCATTGACATACGCAAAGACCCGATGGCACTTCAAAGATTGAAAGAAGCAGCCGAGAAAGCCAAAATCGAATTATCATCCGGTTCACAGACCGAAATCAACTTGCCTTATATCACGGCAACTGCTTCTGGGCCTAAACACTTGGTGAAAACCGTTACACGTGCGAAGTTTGAACAACTGGCCGCAGACTTGGTCAAAAGATCCATGCTGCCTTGTGAAAAAGCATTAAAAGACGCCGGTATATCCAAAGCACAAATTGATGAAGTCATTTTGGTTGGCGGATCGACCCGAATACCTAAAATACAAGAAGAAGTAGAAAAATTCTTCGGTAAAAAACCTTCTAAAGGAGTAAACCCGGACGAAGTAGTTGCCATCGGTGCAGCCATACAGGGAGGTGTGTTGACCGGCGATGTAAAAGATGTGTTGCTATTGGATGTTACCCCACTTTCACTTGGAATAGAAACCATGGGTGGCGTAATGACCAAACTCATCGAGTCTAACACCACCATCCCAACCAAAAAGTCACAGGTGTTTTCAACCGCGGCAGACAACCAGCCTTCCGTTGAAATCCACGTATTACAGGGTGAAAGACCTATGGCAAATGACAACAAAACCATTGGCCGCTTCCATTTAGACGGCATTCCGCCGGCCCGAAGAGGAACCCCGCAGATTGAAGTAACTTTTGATATTGATGCCAACGGGATTATCCACGTGACGGCACAAGACAAGGCCACCGACAAAAAACAAGATATTCGAATTGAAGCCTCGTCAGGCCTTACTCAAGAAGAAATCGACCGATTGAAAAAAGAAGCAGAAATCAATGCCGAAGCCGATAAAAAAGCTAAAGAAACTGTAGAAAAACTCAACAGCGCCGATTCGATGATATTCCAAACAGAAAATCAACTCAAAGAATTTGGCGATAAATTATCTGCTGAAAAGAAAAAACCGATTGAAGATGCATTAGCCGAACTCAAAAAGGTTTATGAGACCAAAGATCTTGCCAGCATTGACAAAGCTTTGGGAAATATAAACGAAGCCTGGAAATCAGCTTCTGAGGAAATGTACAAAGCACAAGCCGAAACCCATGCAAACGGAAGCCCTGATGCAACTCAAGCTGAGCAAACGACAGATGAATCAAACGGTGATAACGTACAGGATGTCGATTACGAAGAAGTGAAATAAAAAACTTCTTTATAACCTAAGTTCGATTAATCCAAAATGCGTCAGTTTGAGTGAAATTCCAAGAAGTATTTTGTACCGAAAACTAGCATTTTAGATACAAAATCCTATTCTCGATGAACTTTTCGCTCAAATTATTGAGATCAAAGCAATCGAATTGACGGTTTTTGTGTCTATTATAAAAATAATCGAACTCAGGTTTATAAATAACTAAAACCCCTGTTTATCAAAAAATAAACAGGGGTTTTTTCTTCTGAATACGAACCCTCTCTATATTTTGAAACTCCAAAAGGGCAGAATGCTTTTACAAGTGGATTACTTCACCATAGGCATCGGCAACTGCTTCCATGATGGCTTCACTCATGGTTGGGTGCGGATGAATCGCTTTGAGGACTTCATGGCCCGTTGTTTCAAGTTTGCGTCCCAAAACCGCTTCGGCAATCATGTCGGTCACACCTGCACCAATGAGGTGGCAGCCCAGCCATTCGCCATACTTTGCGTCAAAAATAACTTTGACAAAACCGTCCGGATTCCCGGAGGCTTTCGCTTTTCCCGAAGCTGAAAATGGAAATTTTCCGACTTTGATGTCATAGCCCGATTCGCGTGCTTTCTTTTCGGTCAGTCCAACGGAGGCTATCTCCGGCATACAATACGTACAACCCGGTATGTTGCCGTAATCGATTGGATCTACGTGCAATCCGGCTATTTTTTCCACACAAGTAATACCTTCAGCAGATGCCACATGCGCCAATGCCGGACCGGGGATAACATCGCCAATAGCGTAATATCCCGGAATATTGGTTTGGTAAAATTCATTGACCAAAATTTTATCTCTGTCAACTGCAATCCCAACCTCTTCAAGCCCGATTTTTTCAATATTCGATTTGATGCCAACTGCTGAAAGGACTACATCGGTTTCTATCGTCTCCACGCCTTTTGCTGTTTTCACAGTAGCTTTAACGCCATTGGTTGTTGTTTCAACTTTTTCAACGGAAGAGCTAGTCATCACATTGATTCCTGCTTTTTTGAACGACCGCTCCAATTGTTTAGAAACGTCTTCATCTTCTATCGGCACCAAATTCGGCAAAAACTCAACGATGGTAACTTCAGTCCCCATCGAATTATAAAAATAAGCAAACTCGACTCCAATGGCTCCCGAACCTACAACGATGAGCTTTTTGGGTTGCTTTTCAAGTGACATCGCTTTGCGGTATTCAATCACATTTTTCCCGTCTATCGGTAGGTTGGGTAACTCCTTTGCTCGTGCACCGGTGGCAATAATGATATGATTCGCCTCGTAAACAGTGGCCTTGCCTGCCGCATCCGTTACTTCAATTTTTTTACCGGGTTGAATTTTACCAAAACCATTGATGACTTCGATTTTATTTTTTTTCATCAAAAACTGAACGCCTTTGCTCATCCCTTCCGCCACACCTCTGCTCCTTTTGATAACTGCTTCAAAATCTTGTTTGGCATCGCTGAGCGATAATCCATAGTCGGATGCGTGTTTTAAGTAATCGAAAACCTGCGCGCTTTTGAGCAATGCTTTGGTAGGTATACATCCCCAATTCAGGCAAATACCGCCTAATGATTCTTTTTCTACTATGGCAACTTTAAATCCTAATTGAGATGCCCTGATGGCAGTTACGTATCCGCCAGGTCCGCTGCCCAGTATTATCACATCGTATTTCATAGTGTTGATTTTAAAAGCTTTAATATTTTTTTATGGCGTGAGAAACACGGTTGATTATTGTCCAATTTTTTCGGTTACGAAAATACGGAATTATCAGGCAATACAAGAAAAAATATGCTATAAATTAAGTTCGGATAGTGAATAAAACAAAAAAATAAGTGTTGTTGGGTTGATTAGTTTCCTGCATCTAATGATTTTTGATAGCACACTTGTAAATCAAATAATCCCTAAAATAAATATCCGCAAAGAATCTTTTTTTTACTTTTACAAAAAACGGAATCCTTGGAAAGTTTTCAATCATTTGAATTTAGAATTATTGACATTATCGACATCATACTGGTCGCTTTTCTTTTGTATTCAATTTATCGATTGGTAAAAGGGACTGTAGCTATCCCAATTTTTATCGGGATTGTCATGATTTATCTCATTTGGAAGATAACCGAGTTGTTGCACATGAATTTGCTGAGTACCATCCTCGGGCAATTTATCAACGTTGGAATTTTTGCGTTAATCGTGGTTTTTCAACAAGAAATTCGGAAATTTTTGCTTTTGATTGGCTCCACCCGATTCCTAAAAAATTTCAAATCTCTTGAACAATTCAAGTTTTTCCGAGAAGCAAAATCCCAGTTACAGACCAACTGCAAAGCCATCGTTTTGGCATTTCAAAATATGTCAAAAATAAAAACAGGTGCAATTTTGGTCATTCAGCGTTCGAATTCCTTAGATTTTGTCAAGAATACCGGGGATAAGATGAGCATCAAAGTCACACAACCTATTTTAGAAAGTATTTTTTTTAAAAACAGCCCATTGCATGACGGAGCTGCTATCATAGAAGGAAATTACATTACGGCAACCCGGGTGATTTTACCGGTTTCGTCTGAAACCAATATCCCCAGCCGGTTTGGCCTGCGCCACAGGGCAGCCATCGGTATTACTGAAAAAACTGATGCCTTGGCTCTCGTTGTATCTGAAGAAACGGGCGAAATTTCCTATTTCAAAAACGGTGAATTTGTATTTTATGAAACGCCTGAAAAACTGATATCGCTTCTCAAAGAGGATTTGAATTAAAGTGGGTAAGGCATAAAAATAACAAACTTTCCTGTCAAATATTATTCATTTGTCCGATAGCCGGGAATCGAACGTTTTCTTGAAACAAGAATCAATCAACAACCTAAAACCTGATGCTTCGGCTCCCGATACTTCGGGGCTCAGTATAAAAACCAGAAACCTACCAGTTAAACTAATCTTCGATGACCACTTCTACAGCGAACTGCATATCATAGAGCTTTCTGTAGTAACCGTTTTCCTTCTTCAACAATTCTTTATGCGTTCCCGTTTCCACCAATTCCCCTTTGTCCATCACGAGGATGCGGTCTGCTTTTTTGATGGTAGCCAACCGATGGGCAATGATAATGGAAGTGCGTCCTTTGGTGATTTTTTTAGTGGCATCTTGCAGCAATTGCTCCGAATAAGAATCAATGGAAGAAGTGGCCTCATCCAAAACCAATATCCCCGGATTGGTGATGTAGGCTCTCAAAAAAGCAATCAACTGCCTTTGCCCGGCCGACAACATGGCTCCACGTTCCTTTACATTATAATTGTAGCCATCGGGGAGTGACGAGAAAAATTCGTGCAAACCGATTTGCTTAGCGGCCGCAACTACTTCCTCTATTGTCACTTCGGGTTTGTTGAGCGTAATGTTATTGAAAATGGTGTCCGCAAACAGAAATACATCCTGTAATACCACGGCTATTTTTTTTCTCAAATCTGCCAATTGAATGGAACGAATGTCCACATTATCTAAACAAATGCTCCCGCCATCTATTTCGTAAAACCTCCCCAACAGATTGATGATGGTCGATTTACCCGCGCCTGTCGCGCCAACGATGGCAACAGTTTCACCTGCCTTTACGTCAAAGGATAGGTTTTTTAAAATAACCTCACCGGGCAGATAAGAAAACCGGACGTTTTTGAAGGAAATATTTCCCTTAAAATCCCGGATGACATCCTTGCCTGCATCTTGAATATGCGCCTCGGTATCCAAGATTCCGAAGACCCGGTTGGCAGCTACCATTCCCATTTGCAAGGTATTGAACTTATCGGCAATCTGCCGCAAGGGTCGAAACAACATTTGGGAAAGTTCGATGAACAAAAAAATCATCCCCAAGGTGACTTTATCTCCCACCACTGCGTTCAAACCGCCATACCAAGCAATCAGTCCAATAGTGATTGAGGATGAAAGCTCTGCAATCGGAAAGAAAATCGAGTTGTACCAAACGGTTTTCAACCAAGCATTTTGATGTTCCTTATTTATTTTGATAAAATTGTCATATTCAATCTTTTCACGACCGAAAAGTTGAACGATGTGCATGCCGGTGATTCTTTCTTGCACAAACGAATTGAGGTTGGCTACTTGATTTCTGACTTCGTTGAATGCTTTTTTCATTGCTTTTTGAAACACGCGGGTGGCGTACAATACGAAAGGCATGATGGAGAGTACAATCAGTGTCAAATCCCAACTCTTGTAGAACATCACACCCAGTACGACTGCCATTTTGAGTAAATCGCTGAAAATGGAAAACAAACCCTCACTAAAAATACTGGCAATGGTCTCTACGTCGCTGACAGAACGTGTCACAAGCCGGCCGACCGAAGCCTTGTCGAAATATTGCATTTTGAAAGACAAAAGTTTGCTGAACAACTTGATGCGTATGTCTTTGATGACATCTTGGCCGAGCATATTCGAAAACAAAATGAATGAGAATTGACACAGCACTTCCATAATCAAAGCGCCAAACATCAGCATCGCAAAAAACATCAAGCCATCTAAATCTTTGGTGACGATGTATCGATCGACTGCCGTTTGCATCAACATGGGCCTGGCCACACCAAAGAAAGAAAGTAGGATAGCCGACAACAAGGAGATGATAAAAATCCCTTTGTATGGTTTTGCAAACGCTATCAATCGTTTCAGCAAGGATACGTCAAAGGCTTGGCCTGAATTTTCCATTATATTTTTTTGCTTCGGAAAATCGCTTCCGGATAGCTGATTTTAATTAAACTTAAACCTTGGGCAGGAGCCGAAGCACCGGCATTCAACCTGTTTTTACTCGATATGATTTCGTGGAGCGATCCGGGCGCTTGTTTGCCCCGGCCTATGTCTAACATTGTACCGACCACCGCCCTGACCATATTTCTTAAAAAACGGTTTGCCGTAATTTTAAAAATGAAAAGCTCGCCTTCCTGAATCCAATGTGCTTCATCAATCCGGCAAAGGTAATTATTTACTTCGGTGTTTGTTTTGGAAAAAGCTTCGAAATCTTGATAAGTTCTTAAAATTTCAGCCGCTTTATTCATCTGAGAAATATCTAATTTACCCCAAGTGTAATAGGCTTTGTCTAACAAAAACGGATTTTTTTGGGTGGTAATCGTATAGGCGTAAGTTCTTGACAAGGCATCAAAACGCGCATGTGCATCGTCGGTCATTTGATAAATATCAAAAACTACTATGTCTTTGGGCAACAAACCGTTGAGCTTGAAAACAAAATCGTAATCCAAGGTTTCTTCCAAATCAAAATGTGCAAAATATTCGCTTGCATGCACGCCTGCGTCTGTCCGGCCTGCACCCACAATACCTGTCTTTTTCCGCAAGAGCAAACCCATCGATTTTTCCAAAACTTCCTGAACGGTGATAGCACCCGGTTGCACTTGCCAACCGTGATACGCCGTGCCGTTGTAGGCCAATTTCAAAAAATATCTCAAGACGAAGGATGTTAAAAAAAGTGGTTTGACAAAGATACACAATGTTAATTCACCTAAAATGATGTGCGTTTTTATTAACT
>PFUR01000036.1 GCA_002790195.1 Flavobacteriales bacterium CG_4_9_14_3_um_filter_40_17 | reverse complement strand
TCAAAACTTTCATAGATGTGAGCGTAAATTTTTACTAACTTTATTGCTTTAGTCTGATTAATCACATATTTAAAAGTACGTTAGATATACCTTAAATATGCTTATTATCATACTTTTAAACTAATTTTTGACAATATTTTTTATCACTTTTTAATCTTTTTTTACCTTATTTCAATCCCTGATTCGCATAATTAATTTTTAAGTTCTCTAGCTAAAGGCTACAATTCCGGCCCGAAGAATACCGCGTTCATCAAAAGTTTGTTGGTGCCAAACCAAAATGCCCTGAAATTGGTATTGTCCGTGAAGGCTATGATTTGCCCTTTGCCCGATTTTTTGATTTTTACCGGAACGGAGTTTTTGAGCAAAGCAAGGTTTTCTTTTGAAATGTACCCGCTCAACAGAGGATTTGCGGTGTATTGGACGGGGTTGTTGTAACTTTCCTTATCTGCTTTGATAAAAATGCTTGTGTTTCTAAATAAGGCCAATTTGTCATCTTTGTATCCGAAGTTGATAGGGTGGGAGCGGTCCAATTTAGTTTCGAAAATAGCTCCAAAGATACGCTGCGCCCCGAAGAAATCATCTTTCTGTTCAAAACTTATCTTTTTTGCAACGATAGGTTCTTTGGCAAACTCGACCTCCATCAGTTTACTTGAATTGAGCCAATTGATAGCATCCTGATATGCGATGAGTGTCCCGCCGTCTTTCACCCACCTTTCGATGGTTTTGGACTGGTCTTCACTAAAAACCCTTCCCTGCATGTTAGGAACTATAAAAGTGGTGTAATCCCAAAGATTGACACGGTTGAAATTTCGGGTGTCTATTTTTGTGATTTTCATGTCGTAGCGTTGGTCGAAAACATGCCAAATTTCCCCTGCGTCATGACTGTCCACGCCGTCCCCCACCAAAAGGGCCACTTTTTTTGAACCGACGTTGGCGAAAAACCGGCTACCCAAGTCGATGCCCGAAGGAGTCAGGCCGGTGTCAACTCCGTAAAAGACCGTATGGCTTTGATCTGCAATATCTTTTAGCAAGGAATAGATTTGATCAACATTCAGCGGTTGATTCTGCACTGGGATCAACAAGGTGCCGTAATCAAACTGACGACCGGAAGCGGTAAATTTTTTTAAGCCGGCTTTCACAGCCAAACCATTCTCTAAAAGCTTGTTCAAGGCTTTGGGTGAATAGTATTCGTGCCATTCCATCAAGTAGGCATAATTGCTTTTTGCATCGACACGGCCGGTAGGGAGTTTGAGGCTACTTACTTCTGCACCGAGTTGCGATGTTGAGTTGAGCGAAGCATAATCTACATCGAATGCGTGTTTGAAAGACCAAGCAGAAATGTCGTAAAACAAACTGTCTTGAAATTGGGTGCGGTCTTCAAAAATGGCTTGAATCAATCGGTAATTTTTCTGATTGGTAGGCACTGCGAAGGCATAACCTTTTTTGAATGATTTTCCTTCTGCTGAAAAATCGCCGTTTATTTCGTTGACTTTAATTTGATGCCTGAGCAATACTTTTGCCAGTTCAACGGTTTTGGAAGCATCTTTCGAATCGCCAAAAACAATGGCTTTTGTTTTGTCTTTGGCTGCCAGACTTCTGTTTTCATTAAAGAAATCTCTTTGATATGAAAGGATTTTGACACGCATATTTTGTGCGGCTTCCAAGGTTGAAAGTGCGGCCGTAAATTGGTTTCGGATAGTGAATGCAAACGTCAGCACGCCACTTGCTGTTTGTTGTGCATGACCACGTGAGCTGGCTTGTTCAAACAAAATGCCGATACCGCCGTTTACGTCCGGATAAGTGGAGCCTTTTCCGTAGTAAAAATCGTCATAACTTTCTTCAGTGTAGTAGAGCGACCCGATTTTGTCTAAGGCTTTGGCGTGGAAAGTGCCGATTTCGGCGGTCAATTCTTGATTGAGTTTGGGCGTAATCGGGTGTGTGCGGGATGGTATGCCAGGTTGGAAAAAGAAGGTCGATTCGGTGCCCATCTCATGATGGTCGGTGAGGATGTTGGGCATCCAATTCCGGTAGGTAGCGATGCGAACTTGCGATTCGGGGAGTTGCGTTGGCAGCCAATCGCGGTTCATGTCAAACCAGTAGTGGTTGGTGCGTCCGCCGGGCCAAACTTCGCGGTATTCGCGGTCATTGGGGTCGGGGTTGATGTTTTTGCTTTTGTTGGTGTTTGCCCAGTAAGAAAATCTTTGAAGCCCGTCCGGATTGAACGAAGGGTCGAAAAGAATCACGGTATGGTCGAGAAGCGATTCGATTTCCGGGCCTTGCGCGGCAGCAAGATAGTAGGCAACCAGAAGAGAGGCATTGGATCCGCTGGGTTCGTTTCCGTGGATGGAAAACCCTTGATACAACACCAACGGCATCGCCGAAACATCTAACGAGCTGCCGGAAGGTTCGGTTAGCTGGATGTGTTGCTGACGGATTTGTTTGATGTTTTGATGGTTTTCAGGGGATGTGATTGTCAATAAAATCAAAGGGCGGTCTTCGTAGGTTTTCCCGCGGTTTTCGGTGGAAATCCGGTCGGAAGCCGCATCGAGAGCTTTCATGTAGTTGACGAGTTGGTCGTGGGTGACATGCCATTGGCCGACTTGGTAGCCCAGCACGCTTTCCGGTGTGGGTATTTTAGGGTCGTATTGAACATTTTGCGGGAGGTAGTAACGCAAATCTACCAGCTGTTGGGCAAAGGCAAACTGTGTAAAAAACAATAATAGGATTAGTTTTCTCATGGGTGGTTATTTAGTGAGCTATAAATGTAAAAAAAAACCACTTCTTAAAAAGGGAAGTGGTTTCTAATTTAAGAAAAAATTTAACATTTAGATGTCTTCAAATTTGATATCCGTAAAGCTTTTTGGGGATTCAATTTCGATTTCACTTTGATCTTGAATATTTTCATCAAAACCGTTTACTGAAAGTTCGTCTTTCTTAAAATCTTTTTGATGCCGCTCGCTGATAACCTCTTCACCTTTTTCGTTATAGACAAAATCAGTCATTTCTTTGAGGTGTTCGGTGAAAGACTCGAAATCTTCTTTGTACAAATAGATTTTGTGTTTTTGATAGTGAAAAGAACCATCGTCGTGGGTAAATTTTTTACTTTCGGTCAGTGTCAAATAGTAGTCTCCTGCACGGGTAGATCGCACATCAAAAAAATAAGTCCTTCTGCCTGCTCTTAAAACCTTTGAGTAGATTTCTTCACGGTCGTTTCTTTCATTGTTTTCGTTATCGTTCATAGTCCGGTCTGCTTTTAATTATTAATAGATTTAACTTACCAAATGTGAAAAAAAAATTAATAAAACGCAACAATTATTTACGAATCTTTTTCTGTGAGTTGTTTGTTGTACAATTCTTTGTAATACCCCTCTTGTTCAATCAACTCATTATGAGTGCCCTCTTGTATAATTTTACCGTCTTTCAAAATGATGATTTTATCGGCATTTTTGGCGGACGAAACCCGGTGGCTAACGATGATAGTGGTTGTGTTTTGAGCCAATTTCAAGATATTTCCGAGAATTTCTTCTTCGGTTTCCGTGTCAACGGCAGACAAACAATCGTCCAACAACAGGATTTTCGGTTTTTTGATGATGGCCCGGGCGATGGAGACCCTTTGTTTTTGTCCTCCGGAAAGGGTTATGCCTCGTTCGCCGAGTATGGTGTTGTATTGATTTCTAAACGTGAGGATGTTGTGATGGATGAACGCGTTTTTTGCGGCTTCGATTACTTCTTCATCGGTGGCGTTGACATCACCGAATCGGATGTTGTTTTTGATGGAATCTGAAAATAAGAATGGATTTTGCGGAACCATCCCGATGCTGTTTCGAAGGCTTTCTAAGTTGATGTTTTTAACATTGATACCGTCTATGCAGGCTTCTCCTTCTGCTACATCGTAGGTGCGGGAAATCAGTTCCAAAATAGTTGATTTGCCCGAGCCGGTTTTCCCAAGAATAGCCAAAGTTTTTCCTTTCTCGAGTTCAAATGAGATATTTTTTAATGCTTGAATGTTGGTATCATCATAGGTGAAACTGACATTTTTAAAAGTTATTTTACCAGAAATTCGGAACGTTTGTACAACCGTATTTACGATTTCTGCTTTGGTTTCGAGAAATTCGTTGATTCTTTTTTGGGAAGCTTCAGCGCGTTGCACGATCGAGCTGACCCAACCTACCGTAGCCACCGGCCAGGTAAGCATGTTTACGTAAATGAGAAATTCTGCTAAAACCCCGATGCTGGCTATTTCTCCTGAAATATAAAGCTTGCCGCCGATGTAAATAACCAAAATGTTGCTAAACCCGATAAGCAAGACCATCAAAGGGAAGAACAAGGCTTGCACTTTAGCCAAATCCAAGTTTTTGACTTTGCTTTCGTGGGCTAATAAAACCAAATTTGCATTGGTTTGGCTTTCCAAAACATAAGCTTTGATGACCGAAATGCCGGAAAAAGTTTCTTGTGCGAAAGTGGAAATTTTGGATAGAAACTGCTGTACAATGGTGCTTTTCTGGTGAATGCTTTTGCTAAGTTGATAGATGGAATAGGACAGAATCGGGAGTGGGAGCAAGGTGTAAAGTGTCAACTTTGGGCTTTGGTAAATCATCAACGGGATTACGGACAAAAACAAAACGGCAGTTTGTATGCTGTACATAATGGCAGGGCCGGCATACATGCGTACTTGCCCTACGTCTTCGCTGATGCGGCTCATCAAGTCGCCGGTGCGGGTTTTTTTGTAAAAATTAAGCGATAGTTTTTCGTAATGTGCGAAGATTTCGTTTTTCAAATCAAACTCGATGTATCGGGACACGTTGATGATGTTTTGGCGCATCCAAAACGTGAACAAGCCGGAAATGATAGTCGCCGCGACAATCAACAAAATATTGATGAGCAATTTGTGTTGGAAGACCTCCGAGTCGATAATGCCCCCGTCTATTTTGGCTTTGACAACATCCAAGGTTTTTCCGACCACAACCGGCATGACCAAAGAAAAAACGCGAGCTACAATAGTGATTATCAAACCAATGATGAGTTGCCTTTTGTATTTTAAAAAATATTTATTGATGTGTTTGAGTGCGTTCATTGCCCTGATTAGTTGAAGGCAAAGATACCGGATTCATTTGAAAAGTCTGTTTTTTTGTTGAAAGCAAAAAGGCAACCCACCCGGATCAAACGCTACAGGCGAGGACTCATGACTCAGGGGCATGAAGCCTGAAACCTGAAACCCGAAATTTTTTATTCACAAAAGGCGGGTTTCATTTCTCAAAAAAATGTATTTTTGTGCCTATCAAAACCAAGCCATAAAAAGTTCTTATCCATGCTCAACAGAAGACAACTCCGCATAAAAGTTATGCAAACCCTCTATGCTATGTCAGCCTCAGGAAGCCAAAATATCAACATCCAAGAGAAATTCCTGTTTAAAAGTATGAACGACATGGAGGTGCTTTATTACTTACTGATTGATTTATTCAATCAGCTCCACAAACAGCATCAGGACTTGCAGGAGAAATCGAGCAAAAAACATTTGGCTTCCAAAGAAGAACTCAAACCCAACCAAAAATTTTCAAACAACAAACTCGTAAGACTCATTACGGATAGTTTGCTGTTGGCAGAAAAAATGGAAAACCTCAAATCCAATTTTTGGAAAAGCCACGAGGAATACATCCGGCTTATCTATGACAAGATGGTTGAAAGCCAAATTTATAAAGCCTACGCAGCAGACAACAATTCCAATTTTAAGAATGATCGGGATTTTATCGTGAAACTGTATTCTGAGGTGATTGCTCCGGATGAGAAACTGTACGAATTTTTGGAAGATTCGAGCCTGACATGGCTTGACGATTTGCCGTTGGTAAACACTTTCCTGTTGAAAACTTTCCGCCAACTCAGAGCGGAAGACACTTCTAAAGAATTAATGATTCAGTTGTTTAAAGATACTGATGACAGGGATTTTGCCATTGAGCTGTTTAGAAAAACGATACAACATGCCGAGAAGTTTGACAAAATAATAGAAGGCCAAACGCCCAATTGGGACAAAGACCGGATTGCCGATGTGGATGCCATCCTAATCCGGATGGCTATTTGCGAGTTTCAAATATTCCCTTCCATTCCGACGCGCGTTACCATCAACGAATACATCGAAATAGCTAAAGAATACGCCACGCCGAAGAGCAGTATTTTCATAAACGGCGTTTTGGATAATCTCGAAAAACAGATGAACGAAAAAGGCTTGATAAATAAAACAGGTAGGGGTTTGCTTTAAAATATTTACTAAATTTGTCATTCTAAATTAACAAATAAAAATTTCAATTATGAAAAGGAATATTGTATATTCAGTTTTAGGTCTTTTTGCCGTTATGGCGATGGTCTCTTGTAAGGACAACGCCTCCGCAAAAATTAATGCAGAAAACGTTGATGCTGTTCAAAAAGAGGTGGCCAAAGCTGGCGAGTTTCCCGTGATGACATTTGACCGTGTAGAGCATGATTTTGGCACTATCAATGAAGGCGATGTAGCCAAAACCACTTTCACCTTTACCAACACCGGCAAAACACCGCTCATCATCGCACGGGCTCAAGGAAGTTGCGGATGTACGGTTCCGTCCTTTCCCAAAGAAGCTGTTGCCCCCGGGGCGACCGGCGTAATCGAAGTGGCGTTTAACTCAACAGGAAAACCAAACCTTCAACAAAAATTGGTAACCCTATTTGCCAATACTGAAAGAGGGACTGAAGTATTAAAAATCAAAGCGATGGTGACTCCCGACCCAAACAAAGCAGCAACCTATAACTCTCCAATTAATTAATTATGCAAGGACTCAGTCAGATACTTCCGTTACTTCTCATTTTCGCGGTGATGTATTTTTTTATGATACGCCCGCAAATGAAACGCCAAAAGAATGAAAAGAAATTTTTTGGAGAAATCAAAAAAGGCGACCGCATTGTGACTAAAAGCGGCATGCATGCTAAAGTATTGGACTTCGGTGATGATGGAGATGCTTTGATTCTCGACATTGGTGCCGGAAAAGTAAAATTTGAGCGTTCAGCCATTTCGATGGAAATGACGCAAAAGATTAATAAACCGGCTGCTGAGAAAGCGTAAGTTTTTATATAAAACAAAAACTCCCGCAATTAGATTGACGGGAGTTTTTTTATGTCGGATATTTATTTGCAACGGATAATACACTTCTGAGTATAGCAATAATTCTAATTCTTAAAATGAATTGAAATTGCTTCAGATGGCTCTCTTTGATGATGACAAAAAAAGAAATCATCCCGAGAATTAATCCTTTTTTCAAAACAATAACGAATTCGCTTTTTTCACTTCATCTTTCCCCGGCCAGCAACTCTTTCGCATGCGCCATTGCCGAGTCGGATAGTGATTTTCCACCTAGCATTTCCGCTAATTCTTTCACACGATTGGCATCGGTTAACAAGTCCAATTGGGTACGTGTTGTGTTTGACAGGGTTTCTTTGTAGACTTTAAAATGATGTTGCCCTTTGGCGGCGATTTGCGGTAGATGGGTGATGGCAATCACTTGCAAAGATTGGCTCAACTTGTCGAGTACGCTTGCCATTTGTTTGGCTACTTCGCCCGATATACCGGTATCTATTTCATCAAAAATAATGGTTGGCAGACAGATGTGTTTAGCTAAAACTGATTTTACGGCAAGCATCACGCGCGACAATTCGCCTCCGGAAGCGATTTTTTTAAGCGATCCGAAAGGGATTCCTTTGTTGGCCGAAAAAAGTATTTCGATTTGGTCTTTCCCAAATTTGTCAAAGTCGTCTTTGGAACTGAGATTGATTTGAAAGCGGGCATAAGGCATACCCAATTGCAACACGATTTCTTGCAATTGTTGTTCTAGGTTTTCTATAATTTGAGTGCGATTCTCGTGCAGTAAGCCAGCCAGCAAAGTTGCCTGATTGGTCAAATTTTCTACTTCTCTTTTTTTGTTTTTAATAAGTGCAGAAAGGTTTTCGGTTTTCAAAACTTTTTCTTGCAGTGCTTCTCTAACGGCAATGAGTTCTTCTTCGGTGGCGGCTTGGTGTTTTTTCTGAAGTTGGTAGAGTGTTTGCAGTTTTTCATCAATTAGCTGTAATTGTCCCGGATTGGATTCAATTTTTTCTACCAAGGAAAACAGGTTATTCGAGATATCGGCCAACTCGATGTGGGCAGATTCGATGCGTTCGAATGCATTTTTATACGCAATTGAAAATGAGTTTATCTTACCAAGTGCGTTTTTGATTTGAGCCAATTGATGCAAAACACCAATTTCTTCGTGGTCTAAATGCGTGATTGATTCGGACAATTGCTGTTGGATGTTTTCTACATTCGAGAGTTGACGGTTTTGCTCTTCCCAAGCTTGTTGGTTACCGGGTTTTATGTCAGCTTTCAGCAATTCATCCAACAAATAGCGGTTGTATTCGGCTTGTTTTACTGCCTCTTGATGTTCTGCGAGCAACCCTTGGTGTTCAGTTTTTGCTTGGTTTAGGTTTTTGAGTACCGACCTAAATTCAGCCAAAGTATCTTGGTTGTTTGACAAAGCATCTACCAATTGAAATTGGAAAGTGGTATCGGCAATCTGCATGGTTTGGTGTTGCGAATGTATGTCGATGAGTCTTTCGCCCAACTCTGTTAGATTTTGGAGTGAAACAGGTGTGTCGTTCACAAAAGCCCGCGATTTCCCGGATGGCAATATTTCCCTTCGGACTAAGGTAAGGTCTTCATAATCAAATTCAAACTGTGAGAAAAGAGTTTGCAAATTATAATTATGAATGGCAAACTCACCTTCAACCACGCATTTTTCTTTTTTATTTTTCAAACTTCCCAAATCGGCACGGTTGCCGAGCAACAAACCCAAGGCATCCAACAAGATGGACTTGCCCGCGCCGGTTTCTCCGGTAATGATTGACAATCCTCGCCCGAAATTAACGTGAAGGTCTTCAACCAATGCGAAATTTTTGATGGAAAAAGCTGTCAGCAAAATTTATTTTTTTGAAGGTTAAAGATAAGGCACTTCACCAAAATAACCACAAAAATGAAAATCGAAATAATTAGTTTTGGATATTCGCCCACTTCGTAGCATAGGCAGGAGCCAACTTATTGAGTGTATTGAGGGTACTGATTAAGTCAATCGGCGGACCTTCTGAGAAAACACTGTTGAGCTCGTCCGCTTTGGCATCAAAAAAAACGCGAAGCAAGAGCGAATTTGGCCGGCTGTTGTTCATGTCTTCCAAATAAGTAAGGCTTTTCGCTATGTTTTCCTTGGCTTTTCGCGGATTGTCTGTCAATAAATCGAGACCGTTCCGGTGGTATTCGTAGAGCGTTTTCCGATAGCCGGCAAAAGTGTTGGTTAACAAGTCTTGAATCAATCGAAATCGAGTAGCGTTTCCGTCTGAACTGACCCAACCTTTGAATCCGTTACCCTGCGCGAGATTCATCACTTTTTGTGCTTCTTGATAAAAAGCAGTGCCACCTTCGGGAGAAAAGGTGTCGGCATCTAATCCCAACACGGTGTAAACATAAAAACTAAGTACCGAAAGTAAATTGGAATTGAAGGTATAAGGATTGTAGGTTAAATCTTGATATTCGACGTAGGTAAACCGGAATTGCTCGTCTTTGAAATTGAAAACAGGCGCATTGTAGGTGGAATTGTAAACCGGCCGGGAGGATTGGATTTGAATTTCAGCCAAAAATTCTTGACCCGAAAATTCTCTTACCCGAATAAAAACAGCGCAATCCAATTTTTCATTTGGCGCAACCGTTTTGTTTGTCCATCTTGTTTTGTTGATGAAATCTGAAATACCGCTTTTTAAGGTGCTAAAAACCTGTTTATTGGACTGCTTGACTTGGTCGGCATTGATTTCAACATAGCAGTTGAGTTCTTGCCCGAAAACCGAAGCAGAAAAACAACCTAACAAAAAGAGCAGATACTGCTTAGTTTGTTTTTTGTAAAATGAACTGAAAGATATCATGGGCAACCTCGGCTTTAGATTTCAATTTGAAAGGTAATACATTTAACGCTTTGTCTATCAAAGTTATTTTATTGGTAGGCGTTCCAAATCCGGCACCTTTGTCATTAAGTGAGTTTAAGACTATCAAATCTAAGTTTTTGCGTTGCAATTTTCCTTTTGCATTCTCAAGTTCATCACAGGTTTCGAGCGCAAAACCAACCAAAAATTGTTTGGTTTTTATTTTGCCGAGAGAAGCCAAAATATCGGGTGTTGGAACTAATTCAATAGTAATGTGATCAGATTTTTTCTTTATTTTTTGCTCGGCGACGGTTTGTGGCTTGTAGTCTGAGACGGCAGCGGAAAGTATGGCAATATCAGCATCCGGGAAATATTGGTGTGACGCTGCATACATCTGTTGGGCACTGACCACCGGGATGACTTTTATTTTTGGGTGATTTATTGAAAGCTGTGTCGGACCGGTAACTAAAAATACTTCAGCACCCAGTTCGGCGGCTTTTTTGGCGATTTCAAATCCCATTTTTCCGGTAGAGTGATTGCCTATAAAACGAACTGGATCGATGGCTTCGTAGGTCGGGCCTGCCGTGATAAGGACTTTTTTGTCGTGAAGGGGCAAAGTGTGTTCCAAGTGTTTTTCTATAAAATTGACGATTTCTTCCGGTTCGGCCATTCTTCCTTGACCAGAGAGCCCGCTGGCCAATTCGCCGTGGGTAGCCGGGATGATGATGTTGCCGAACGATTCGAGTTTGTCCATTGAGTTTTTGGTGGACGGATGTTTGTACATGTCCAAATCCATGGCAGGGGCAAAATAGACAGGGCATTTTGCGGATAGATAAACGGCTAACAACAGATTGTCGCATGCACCTTCAGAAGCTTTGGAAAGCGTGTTGGCAGTAGTCGGAGCGATGAGCATCAAGTCTGCCCACAAGCCGAGTTCGACATGGCTATTCCAAACCCCCGAGTCGCTTTCTTCATCCGTAAAAGTAGAATAAACAGGTTTCTTAGAAAGAGTTGCCAAGGTGAGCGGAGTCACAAATTCTTTGGCTGCCGGGGTCATAACGACCTTTACCTCAGCACCCAATTTAACAAGTAAACGCACAATCAAGGCAGATTTATATGCGGCAATGCCACCGCTGACTCCCAAGAGTATTTTTTTTCCTTGGAGAACTGACATAGCTTTAATTATTGTGCTGGGGCATCAGTTTTTCGGGTGTAGATTTTTCCTTCAAGCCATTCTTGCAACGCCAATGCATGAGGTTTTGGAAGCCTTTCGTAAAATTTCGAAACTTCTATTTGTTCTTTGTTTTCAAAAACTTCTTCCAAACTGTCATTGTAAGTAGCAAATTCTTCTAATTTTTCCAACAATTCTTTTTTGATGTCTGAATTGATTTGATTGGCTCTTTTAGCAACGATGGCAATAGCTTCGTAAATGTTGTCTGTTTTTGCATCGACAAGATTTCTATTGACGGTTACAGTAGTTACGGGTGCGTCTGTTTTTTTAAGATCAATCATAGTCCTTTATTGTGTTTGGATTTTGTTTTGTTCAGTTAATAGTGTTAATCTTTCGATTTCACTTTTTGTTTTATTGATAACGGTTTTCAATTTTTCGATGTACTTTGTTGAAGGAAAAGAACGGACTAATTTGTCATAGGCAGATTTTGTTTCTTTATATCGTTCTAATTTTCTGTATTCAACACTATTTTCGGCATATTTAAACGAAGAATCTACGCGGTAAAAAAGGGCATCTTCTCTGAAGGATGAGCCGGGGAATTCTGACAAAAAATTGTCAAAAGCCTTGACGGAAGCCGGATATTCAGAAATTTTATTGTATTGACGGGCAATTTCAAAGGCTTTTCTTTCCAATTTTCCGGTCAGCTCTTGATACAGCTCATTGGCTTCGGTAAAAAATTCAGATTTAGGGTAGGTGTTGATAAAGTTTTGCAATTTATCCAATGCCGTGTTGGTGTCTTTTTGGTCTAAGCTGTATTTTGGGGAAAGGAAATAGTAACTTTTGGCTCCGAGCAGTGCGATTTCTTCCACTTTATCGCTTTGCGGAAATGAATTGACAAATCGCTCCATGTGGTAACCAGAAAGTACGTAATCTTCAGTTTTGTATAGGCTCATGGCGAAGAAATAGGTGGCTCTCTCGCCTTGTGGCTTCCCTCTGTATTTGGGCTCTATTTGTTCAAAAAGGCGCAAGGCTTTGGTATATTTACCTTCATTATATAATTTTTCCGCCAAGGTATATTTCACCGACAAATCTTCAGATTTGAGTGCTTTTTGATATTGGCTGCACGAAAATGTCATGAATGCAATCCACAAATACAGAAGAAACTTCTTCATCTTTTCTTAAAACAAGTTGGCTGCAAAAGTAAACATTAATCAGTTAAATAAAAAACTATTTTTAGCAGACAAAGCCCTTAAAAACAAAACATTTATATGTTTGTTAAGGCAACTTTAACAAGACCTGTCTAAGAGCATACGTAATTATGGTTTTATTGAAGGAAAGCAAATCTAATTGTTTTTATTTGTAAAACCTGATAGCGCGTTCTCGATGGCTATCTGGTCGCGCAAGCCTACTGAAAAATTATTCGCGCCATCGGGGCAATGGTTATTATCAAAGATGTCCGGTCGAGTGATTGCGATTCGGCACGAATCGGAATTGTATCGAGTTCTCGATACTTTTATTTTTTGATTTTTCAAAAAAATAAAAACTCGAACTGACAATAATTACAGATTTAAAACGTCTGGTTGTAGGGGTATTATATTTGCGTGATGGAGAAATATCCGGTCGAGTGATTGCGATTCGGCACGAATCGGAATTGTATCGAGACCTTTTCGTAGCAGTTTATACCCGATTCAAAATCACTTCTCGATACTTTTTGAATTCGCTCTGCTAATTCCAAAAACTCGAAGTGACAAGCGTGTTGTCTGCCTCATAGCACGTATTTGCAATCCGTGCCAACATCCAACTACAAAAAAGTGTAACACCGTAACATCCAATTCATTTTCTGTAACTTTGAATGGTTTATGAAAGTAATCAATTTTTTTGATTGTGCCAACAAAAGTTAAGGTGGCGGGTAAGTTTAGGAGGAGGTAGTTTATTGTGTGCTTTACCACATAAAGGGTTTCGTGTTGTAGTTCGGAAAGAAAGGAAAATATACGTAAAAATCTTCATTGTCGAAAATTTTGACATCAACATAGAATCGACAAAGCCATTGCGTTCATGGCATAAAAATTAAGGATATAAAATTAGTTGACAATTTTTTTGGTGCTGAAAATTAAATTGAAACCGCGTTTTTCAAAGGTGATTTTTATCATTTTTTGATGATGATAGTTTGTGTATCTTTGGGTAGATTAGGCCGAAACCATGGAAACAAATTCCCGGATATTGGAAAAAGTCAAATCATTTTTTACGGAAGTAGGAGAAGTGGCATTTTTTGCCATACGATTTTTCAAAGAAGTTTTTACCAAACCTTTTGAAACCGGTGAAATGTTGCGTCAATGTTACAACATGGGCAATCGTTCATTGCTGTTGGTCGGCGTGACCGGATTTATTTTGGGTTTGGTTTTCACCCTGCAATCACGCCCGACATTGATGGAGTTTGGCGCACAATCCTGGATGCCATCCATGGTCAGCATTTCTATTATTCGAGAAATAGGCCCAGTCATCACGGCGTTGATTTGTGCAGGCAGAATCGGGTCGGGCATCGGTGCCGAATTAGGCTCCATGCGGGTGACCGAACAGATAGATGCCATGGAAGTATCAGGCACCAACCCTTTTAAATACTTGGTTGTCACGCGCATTGTCGCGACAACTTTGATGTTGCCTTTGTTGGTCATTTTTGGTGATGCGATTGCGTTGATAGCTTCGTCCTTCGTCGAACATCTAAAAGGAGCGGTTTCTTTTCAACTGTATTTTAACCAGGTTTTCAATGCTTTGAAATTCAGCGACATCATCCCTGCTACCATCAAGTCTTTCTTTTTTGGGTTTGCCATCGGGTTGATTGGTTGTTACAAAGGTTATTATTGCAACAAAGGAACCGTAGGTGTTGGCGAAGCTTCTAACGCGGCGGTTGTTTACACTTCGATGTTACTTTTTGTAATCGATTTTATTGCCGTTTTTGTGTCCGATATATTTTTTGAGATATGAATACCGAAACAAACCAAGAGCCTGTTTTGGAACTGAAAAACCTACGAAAAAGTTTTGGAGACAATGTTGTGCTCAACGGATTTAATTTAAAATTGTACAAAGGAGAGAGCCTCGTGGTGATGGGCAAATCGGGTTCGGGCAAATCAGTGATGATCAAATGCTTGGTTGGGTTGATGCAGGCTGATAGCGGTAGCATCCGCATAAAAGGGCAGGACATTACGGTGTTGGGACGGCAGGAATTAGACTTGTTACGCACCGAAATTGGTTTTTTATTTCAGGGGAGTGCTTTGTACGATTCGATGACCGTTCGCGAGAATCTCTATTTTCCTTTGCGGCGGCATTCCGACAAAATAGACGGTTTGGAAAATGCCGAAAAACTAATCAGGGAAGCACTCGCCAACGTGGGTTTGGAACATGCCATCGATTTGATGCCGGCAGAACTTTCTGGGGGGATGCAAAGAAGGGTGGCATTAGCAAGAGCCTTGATACTAAAACCGAAAATCATGCTGTATGACGAACCCACCACCGGTCTCGACCCCATCACCGCTAAGGAAATCATTCAATTGATGCGCGATATTCAAGAAACCTACGGAACTTCGTCTTTGATTATCACCCACGATGTGGACTGCGCTCGGGTGATTGCCAACCGGATGATATTGTTGGTGGACGGCATCAACTACGCGGGGGGTACTTTTAAAGAATTGATACAATCAAATGACCCGAAAGTAAAGGCATTTTTTAAATAATAAAGAGCACTATGACTCGGATAAGATAAATGTTCCTAATCCATATCATCTGAGTTCCATTCTTAAAAAACGAAAACCATGAAAAAATCTGCACCGGAAAAATTCAAATTGGGAATGTTTGTCGTTATCGGAACGCTGTTGCTTATCTCAGCACTTTACTTTATTGGAAATCGACAAAATTTGTTTACCCAAAACATCAAGATTTACTCTTATTTCAGGAATGTAAACGGATTGCAAACGGGAAACAATGTGCGTTATTCGGGCATCAACGTAGGGACGGTCAGCAAGACCGATATTTTGAGCGATACCCTTATCCGTGTCGAGATGCTCATTGAAGAAAAGATGAACAAAGTCATCCGAAAAAATGCCGTAGCAACGATTGGCTCAGACGGTTTGGTGGGCAGCATGATTGTGAACATCATCCCGGCGGAAGGCGCGGCAGAAAGAATCGAGTCGGACGACGTCATTCAATCATACAGTAAAATCGGGATGAACGATATGCTCACCACGCTCAATGTGACCAACGAAAACGCGGCTTTGCTCACCTCCGATTTGCTCAAAATTACTTCAAACATCAACCAAGGCAAAGGAACTTTAGGTATGCTCATCACCGATTCGACTGTGGCGACAGATTTCAAACAAACGATTCTCGAATTCAAAAAAACCAGTATGGGTGCTTCCAAAGCCATCGAATCTTTAAATGAGATAATGGCTACGGTAAACTTCTCGGAAAGCGTTGCTGGTGTTTTGCTAAGCGATACGGTTTCTGCTTCAAAAATGAAAAACACAATCAGCAACTTGGAACAATCCAGCAAGGACATCACAACCGTTGCCGAAAACCTAAACGCCTTACTCAGCCAAATCAAAGACGGACAAGGAACGTTGCACTACCTCACGCAAGAATCCACTCTGGTGCGGGATATCGACTCGACCCTGCAAAACATCAAAGAAGGAACAGCGCGATTTAATGAAAATATGGAGGCACTCAAACACAATTTCTTGTTGAGAGGTTATTTTAAAAAAATAGAAAGAGAACAAAGAAAGGCAGCGAAAAAATCATCGAGGAATTGAAGGGAAAACAATTTAAAATAAAGTTCTTCAAATAAATAGAGAACTCCATTTTTCTATGTGATTACAGTTCAGGGAAACTTCAAAAATGTTTTAAGCGATTGGTTAGCAATTTCTCCGCCAAAAACTTTCCCGTAATCGATTGCTTGTTTTCGGCCAAACTCTCCGGGCTTCCTTGGTGGACGAGGTAGCCTCCTTTTAGCCCGCCTTCTGGGCCTAAATCGATGAGGTGGTCGGCACATTTAATCAAATCGGGATGATGCTCGATCACGATGATGCTGTGCCCGTTTTGCAACAGCGCGTCAAAGGATTTTAACAGCTTTTTAATGTCATGAAAGTGTAGCCCGGTGGTAGGCTCATCGAAAATAAACAAAGTATGCTCTTTGTTGCTTCCTTTGGTCAAAAACGAAGCCAGTTTGATGCGTTGTGCCTCGCCACCCGAAAGCGTTGCCGAAGACTGGCCCAGTTGAACATAACCCAAGCCCACATCTTGCAAAGGCTGCAACCGGTTTGCAATCTTGT
>PFUR01000021.1:12594-34970 GCA_002790195.1 Flavobacteriales bacterium CG_4_9_14_3_um_filter_40_17 | reverse complement strand
AGAAACCGGCAGTTGGTCATAAATAGTCAGGTTTATGGGACTCGATTTTTTGTTTCGCACTGTAATCTTGAAACCGCGTGTTTCAATCTTATTGGTTCCTAAAGTCCGCCTTTTGGTATATTCCTCCTGTTTTTCACGTTGCACCAAGATGTTTTTGTCTCGGCCAAGCGAGATTTCTAAGGTGTCCGAAAGCGTGTTGGCATCTAAAACAGTGCGCCCGACAAAACTTTTTTCAAAATACAGATTGGCTTCACCTTCCAACAGGCTGTATTTTCCCCAGTCGGTGATGCGCGCCATCAGAAATGCATCTTTGTCCAATTTCGGAACAGCGATATAGTTGTATTCTGCCGGAATGTCATAATTCTTCAAATCAACCATGAGTTTCTCTCCGCCCGAAGCAATCGAGTACGGCTTATCGACTTCTATTTCAACCGTTGTTTGGTTTTCAACAACTGATGTGGTAATTATTTCTGCATCAATTGAATTTGTTAAATATTCCGAAGATCTTTTCACTCTTTTTGAAGAATATCCTGCAACCACAACTTCATCCAAAGCCGATGAGGATTCTTTCATCCGGATGTTGATTTCGCTTCCTGTAATTGATATGGTCTGTGTTTCCATGCCAATATATGAAAACTGCAACTGGTCAGCTCCTCTCGGGAGCGTTAAAGTATAACGGCCGTCAAAATCGGTTTGTGTGCCCACGGATGTTCGGGGGATGGTGATGCTCGCGCCCGGCAAAGGATTGTTTTGTTGGTCATAAACAACGCCCAAAACCATACCTGAAGGTACAAATTGCCTTGTATTTTTTTGGAAAACCGTGTTTCGTGCATAATTTAGTTTCCACGGATTTAACTCGGGTGAAACGCTGCTTTGTGAAGGGTCGCCGTTAGAAAACCGAAGTTTGACATCTTTCCAATCTACGCCTGTGTTTTGATAAACTTCCGCTTTGTAAATCATGTTTAAAGGCTTCTCAATGTCATCCAAGCGAATGTCGTATTTCGGATACCATCCGGCATTACCTACCATGTAGGTTAAAGAAAATTTTGCAGTGGTTTGCTGTGCTGCCGATACACGAACGACTACTTCGTTTACCGGAAGTTTGTTTTTATTTCGAAGGGTTTCGAGTTGTTTTTCCAATTGATTACGCTCTATTCTATCTCCTTCACTCCTTTTTCTTAATTCGATTTCTTCTTTTTTAATTTTTGTAGTTTCGAGCTCAAAAAAATCAATAGCTTGCTTCAACAACACAAGTGAAACATTTGAATTATTTCCTAAATTTTTATTTTGGTTGAGCAAACTCATTTTTTCTGCCAACACCTCTTTTCTTGCATTGTCAGAATCAATTTTAGAAACAACTTTCTCCAAAGCCTTTTCAAGACTGTCTATTTTATAATCCTGTGTTGTTTTGGTTAGATAATTTTTTCGCGTGTTAACGGACAAAACAATAAAATTACCTTCTCCCTTTATTTGAACACTGTTGTCATTTACAAAAGATGACAATCCGGTAATTATCAATGCGGTGTTTCCTGAAGGGATACTTACCTGTCCGCTTTCTATAATTTGCGCACCCGACAAAAACACCGTGGCTTCCTTGATGCTTGTTTGCAAGGTTTTTTCTTTGAATTGCTGTGCAATGGCAACATTGTATATTCCAAAAACCGAATAAAAGACAATAGTAATCGTTGTTTTTCCCATAATTATATTATTTAATTAGACATAGAACCCTGTGAGGCCTTGTCAAATTGAAGTTTTTTATTTCCCGTTGACTTCAATCCAATAACCGTCAGGGTCTTGAATATAAACCTGACGAATGTTGTCAGGTCGCAAGTTGGTTGCGCCGGCCACACCTTGCCAGTTTTCGAAATAGATGTTTTGGGCTTTCAACTCTTTGATAAATAAGTCCAAATCGTCAACTCCCAATGCAAAATGGAAACCTTTCACATGCGATATTTCTTGGTTTTTATCCTGAATTAAATGCAACTGAGCCACGCCGCCCATCGAAAACCATCGAATGTGTTCCTGTTCGGTGGCATCAAAAATTTCTTTCAAATGCAGCACTTCTTGGTAGAAGCGTACACTCGCTTCCAAATCTTTTACCAACAGGGCAATATGATCTAAATGCAATTTGGGTTGTTGCGCAAAAATGCTTCCAAAACAAAACAACAAAGCAATAAAAAATACTTTTTTCATGGTAAAAATTGAATGATGAATAATTAGGTGAAGATACCGCAAGCCGATTTAATAAAAAATTAATCTGCTCAAAAAATTATGCCTTTTACGGGCGTTATAAATTGCTTATTTTTGAAAAAAATTGCTATCTATGAAAGGAGTGCTTTTAGTCAACCTCGGCTCGCCCGATTCTACTACAACAAAAGATGTTCGCAAATATTTAGATGAATTTTTGATGGACGAACGGGTCATTGATGTCCCCTACTTGCTTCGGGCTTTTTTGGTCAAAGGGATTATTTTAAATACCCGTCCGAAAAAATCGGCAGCGGCTTACAAGAAAATATGGTGGGATGAAGGTTCGCCTTTGATTGTGCTTTCCAAACGGCTTCAGAAAAAAACAGCTGCGCACACTTCAGTTCCGATAGTTTTGGCGATGCGGTATGGCAATCCGTCTATTAAATTTGGGTTGCAAGAATTGGCCGACAAAGGGGTTGATGATGTATTGATTGTTCCATTGTACCCGCAGTTTGCGATGGCTACCACCGAAACCATTTTGGTATTGGCTGAGGAAATCCGAAAGAAACATTTTCCCAAAATGCAGTTTACAAATGTTCCGGCCTTTTACAAACATCCCGATTATGTGAGGGCTTTGGGCAATTCTATCAAAAATCATCTAAAAGAAAAAAAGTGGGATTATTTGCTTTTTTCCTACCATGGCGTGCCGGAAAGACACATCAAAAAATCGGACATTACCAAGTCACATTGTAAAATAGACGGGCAGTGTTGTCAAACAGCCTCACCCGCTCACGACTATTGCTATCGGCATCAGTGCTACGAAACCACCCGGCAAGTCGGCGATTATTTGGGCTTGAAAGAAGGTAGTTTTTCCACTTCCTTCCAATCGAGATTGGGGAGAGACCCTTGGCTGCAGCCTTACACAGACCAAACCATCGAAAAATTGGCTCACGAAGGTGTAAAGAAATTAGCCATTGTCACGCCTGCTTTTGTGTCCGATTGTTTAGAAACCCTAGAAGAAATCGGAATGGAGGGCAAAGAAGAATTTCTTAAAGCCGGTGGAGAGGAATTTCATGTAATCCCTTGTTTGAATGATGGTGATGAATGGGTAAAAACCCTCGCTCGTTGGATAGACGAATGGGCAACCCAAAATTAAGCCCCACCAAATGAAGGCAAATCGCGCTTCTATTTTAGGAACCGAACCCATAGGTAAACTACTTGTCAAACAGGCTGTTCCCGCTTCTATTGGCATTTTGGTCATGTCGCTCAACGTGCTGATTGACACCATCTTTGTGGGTAACTGGATTGGCTCCGTTGCCATCGCAGCAATCAACGTGGTGTTGCCGGTTTCCTTTTTTATCGCGGCCTTGGGTATGTCAATCGGTATTGGCGGCTCATCGGTTATTTCACGTGCTTTGGGAGCAAACGATCATGAAAAAGCACTCAAAACATTTGGCAACCAGATTATGCTGACCCTCTCGCTTAGCATCTTGCTTGTTGTTTTCGGACTGATTTATGTAGAAACCCTCATCCCGAGTTTTGGAGGTAAAGGCACCATCTACGAACCGGCAAAAATTTATTACGAAATCGTACTTTACGGCGTACCGTTTTTGGCACTTTGCATGATGGGAAACACGGTTATCCGCGCCGAAGGAAAGCCCAAATATTCCATGATAGCCATGATTATACCCTCGGTGACAAACTTGATCATGGACTATCTTTTCATCAACGTTTTGGGCTACGGAATGAAAGGCGCAGCTTGGGCGACCAGTATCTCCTATGTGTTTTGTTTTTCTTTTATTCTGTGGTTTTTCTTGTCCAAAAATTCGGAACTCAAAATCAGTCTGAAGCATCTGTGGTTGAATGTAAAAATAGTTTCTGAAATAGCCGCCTTGGGATTTGTAACGCTTGCTCGACAAGCGGTGGTGAGCGTCACCTATTTGATTGTCAACAACATTCTATTTCATTTGGGTGGAGAATCATCGGTCGCTGTGTATGCCATCGTCGGGCGGTTGTTGATGTTTGCCCTGTTCCCTATTTTGGGGGTCACGCAAGGTTTTTTGCCGATAGCCGGGTTTAATTTTGGTGCGGCAAATTATCATCGCGTCCGGGAATCTATTCAAAAGGCCATTTGGTTTGCATCCGTTTTGGCCATTTTGGTCTTCGCCCTTTTGATGGTTTTTCCCTATGAAATAGCCCGGGTTTTTACCTCCGATTTGGCAGTTGTCCGTAAAGCATCGCAAGCCATTCGCTGGGTGTTTGCTGCTACCCCAATCGTTGCAGTCCAACTCATCGGCGCGGCCTACTTTCAGGCTGTCGGGAAATCGATTCCGGCACTGTTGCTCACCCTCACCCGGCAGGGGTTTTTCTTTGTCCCGTTGGTGCTGATCTTGCCGAAGTTTTACGGCGAACCGGCCGTGTGGATTTCCTTTTTCGCAGCCGATGTGCTGTCAACGCTTGTGACGGGTTATTTTTTGAAGAGGGAAATTGAGTTAAATTTATCTAAATAAACCCTTGGCTTCTGAGTTATTTATTAAATTTATTAACTTTTAGGAATCAAATAACACTTTTTTTAACAAATTTTGATTTACCAATTAATGACCTAACTTTATCCCTAAACTTAACATCCATCCAAAATGAACAAACAAATCAAACTTTTAGCATTCTTGCTTTTTTGTTTTTTCCTGACCGTTCCAAGTATGCAAGCGCAGAGAAACAAAAAAACGACAACCACAACAACTTATGACAAATCGCTTTACGATGCCTTGGAATATCGCTTAATCGGGCCTTTCAGAGGAGGCCGGTCGGCAGCCGTAACAGGCGTGGAAGGAGAGCCTAACCTGTTTTATTTCGGTGCAACCGGAGGCGGTGTTTGGAAAACCCAAGACGGCGGAATCACCTGGTCCAACATTTCCGACGGCTATTTCGGTGGAAGCATCGGTGCGGTTTCCGTAGCACCGAGCGACCACAACGTCATTTATGTCGGCGGTGGCGAAGTGACCGTCCGTGGCAACGTATCTTCCGGAAGCGGAATGTGGAAAAGCGAAGATGCCGGAAAATCTTGGAAACAAATCGGGTTAGCCAATTCCAGGCATGTTCCGCGTATCCGCATTCACCCCAACAACTCAGACATTGTTTATGCAGCCGTGTTGGGGGATATTTACAAACCTTCGCCTGACAGGGGTGTTTTCAAAAGTACCGATGGCGGCAACTCTTGGCGCAAAGTATTGTTTGCCAACGATGACGCAGGCGCGGTTGATCTAATCATGGATCCGAATAATCCGAGAATACTGTATGCATCTACCTGGAATGTGCGAAGGACACCTTACAGCCTGAGCAGCGGAGGCCCGGGTTCGGCGCTTTGGAAAAGTATCGACAGCGGAGAAACCTGGACAGAAATTTCCAAAAACAAAGGTTTCCCGGCAGATTTGCTCGGGATTATTGGCGTTACGGTTTCGCCCATCAACTCGGATCGTGTTTGGGCAATCGTCGAAAACAAAGAAAAAGGAGGCGTTTACCGCTCGGATGATGGCGGAATCACTTGGGAAAACATCAACAGCGACCGCAAACTCAGACAGCGCGCTTGGTATTACACCCGGATTTATGCCGACACACGTGATCCAAATATTGTTTACGTGCTAAATGTAGATTATCATAAATCCACCGATGGTGGTAAAACTTTTAGTGAGTATGAGGCTCCACATGGTGATCACCACGATTTGTGGATTGCACCCGAAGACAACCAACGGATGGTAATGGCTGATGATGGCGGTGCACAAGTTAGTTATGACGGTGGCGACACTTGGAGTACCTATCTAAACCAACCCACTGCGCAGTTTTACAGACTCACCACAGACAACCATTTCCCATATCGCATTTATGCCGCACAGCAAGACAACAGTACCATTCGCATCGAACACCGGTCAGACGGCAGAAACATAAGTGAAGAAAACTGGGAAGAAACCGCCGGTGGAGAATCTGCACATATTGCGGTTGACCCTTCCAATGACGAAATTGTATATGGCGGAAGTTATGACGGTTTTCTTACACGGGTCAATCATAAAAACGGAACCGTGAGAGGCATCAACGTTTGGCCTGACAACCCGATGGGACACGGCGCAGAGGATATGAAATACCGCTTTCAATGGAATTTCCCCATTCTCTTCAGCAAGCATAACCCGAAAAAGTTATACGCATTTTCAAACCACGTACACATAACTACCAATGAAGGGGCATCTTGGGAAACAATCAGTGATGATTTGACTAAAAACGACCCGAAAACACTCGGCTCAAGCGGAGGGCCAATTACCAAAGACAACACCAGTGTAGAATATTACGGAACTATTTTCGCCGCTAATGAAAGCCCGCTGAAAGAAGGATTGATATGGGTCGGCAGTGATGATGGCCTTTTGCATATCACCCAAGACGGCGGAAAGACTTGGGAAAATATCACACCAAAAAACATGCCCGAATGGTCAATGGTCAATAGCATCGAACCCAGCATATTTAATGAAGGGACTGCTTATGTAGCGGCCACACGTTACAAATCGGGTGATTTCCAACCGTATCTGTACAAAACCACCGACTATGGTAAAACATGGTCAAAAATCACAAACGGCATTAAAAATGAAGACTTTACCCGTACCGTCCGGGAAGATCCTAAAAGGAAAGGATTGTTGTATGCCGGAACCGAAAATGGCATATACATCTCCTATGATGATGGAGCCAATTGGGAAACTTTCCAACTCAACCTGCCGATTGTCCCGATTACTGATTTGTTGGTACGCGACAACAATCTTATCGTCGCTACACAAGGAAGAAGCCTTTGGATTATTGATGATTTGACCGTGTTGCATCAACTGAACGATGAAGTGAAAACCAAGGCAAACTTTGTTTTGCAACCCAAAGACAGTTACCGCATGAGTGGCGGTTCAGTGAAAGGCTCTAAAACAGAAGGCACCAATCATCCAAACGGCGTGATGACTTACTACTACATTTCAGACTCCGAAAAAGAAGTTCGTTTGGAATACCTCAACGCACAAGGCGACACACTCAAAACCTTTAGCAACAAAGCCAAAAAGAACAAATTAGAAGTCAAAAAAGGGGCTAATCTTTTTGTGTGGAATACCGTATCGGATGGAGCCGAGCGCCTGCCGGACATGATTCTTTGGTGGGCAAACCTAAACGGACCCAAAGCTGTTCCGGGCACTTACCAAGTGCGGTTGGTGGTCGATAAAGAAGCTGTTCAAACCCAAAGTTTTAAAATTTTGCCTAACCCACGCTCGGAAGCTACCGTGGCCGATATGCAAAAACAATTTGATTTTATCACAGAGGTTAATGCAACCGTCGATAAAGCTCACAAGTCCATCAAAAAAATCAGAAAAATCAATGAACAGCTCACGGCTTTTGAAAAACAATACAAAGACAATGAAGCGGGGAAAGACTTGTTAGAGCAGGCCAAAGAAATTAAAAAAGGATTTACTGAGGTAGAGGAAGCTCTTTATCAAACCCAAAATCGAAGCGGTCAGGATCCGCTCAATTTTCCGATTCGATTGACCAATAAATTGGGGCATCTCAACTCCTTGGTTGGGTTGAACGATTTTGCACCGACTGTTCAAGACATTGCCGTTAAAAACGAGTTAACCACTCAAATCAACGATCAGCTCAGCACATTTGATAAATTGGTTGACAAGAAGGTTAAAGCCTTCAACGAAGCATTTAACAAGCTAAATTTAAAATATCTTTTTATAGAAAACTAAGATAAAATATCTTTTACCAAATACCCCGCTAGTATAAAATTTATGTGCGGGGTTTTTTTGTGCCGTCATATTTTTAGAAGAATATGCTTAACTGTTTATTGTGAAGTTAATTCAAAGGATTGTTTTAACTTTGATACATCTAAAAACAATCTCTTCAGGATGATTTATAAAAGATTTTCACTCCGGTTACGGATTTTCGTTTCCATGATTGTTTTGGTGTTGGCTGCTTTTGTCTTGATTGCCATCGTGACTATTATTCAATATAAAGAGGAAGTGTCAGACTATCACAAAGACCGGTTGGAGCGCAAGGAAGAAGCCATCAAAGAAAACATCAATTACGTCATCCGAACCACAACTTTTGAAGTTGTGACAAACCAGATTCCTTTGATTTTCAAAGATAAAATATTTGAAATCGCGAACATTCACAACCTACAAATCAACTTGTACGATCTCGAAGGAAAACTGCTGAAAAGTTCGAAAGAATCCTTTTCCATTGACAGTATTCAGCAAATCATACCCCCGGATGTACTCAAAAAACTGATTAACAATCCGGACAAACGATATGTCGATAAAATCATCGATGGTAAACGTGTTTTTCAATCCTCTTACTCTTACCTAACCGACACAAAATTCAAACCTTTGGCTATCTTAAACATTCCCTATTTAGAAGAAGAAGATTTTATCGCTCGAGAACATTATGATTTTCTAGCTCGATTGGGACAGGTTTATCTCTTTATGCTGATTATCGCCATTCTTTTCGCATATTTAATTTCCACTTATATCACTAAATCGCTCAAAACGATTAGTGACAAAATGTACCGCGTCCGGATTGGCGAGCGCAACCAAAAAATAGAAGTCCGGCATGCAGGCGAAGAAATCCACAACTTGGTTTCTGCCTACAACAGCATGGTCGATCAGTTGGAAGAAAGTGCCGCCAAACTGGCCGCAGGCGAACGCGAACATGCTTGGCGCGAAATGGCAAAGCAAGTGGCACACGAAATCAAAAACCCACTCACACCCATGCGTTTATCTGTACAAAGTTTTGAATATCGATTCAATCCGGAAGACCCTGACGTGAAGGAAAAAACCATCGACTTTTGCCGAAGCCTCATCCAGCAGATAGATACCATGAATGCCATTGCATCGGCATTTTCTAATTTCTCAAATATGCCGGCACAAAATAGCGAGCTTATCAATATGGCAAAAGTTGTCAAATTGGCTCTCGATATTTTTAGTGAAGATTACATCCGTTTTCAAATCGATTCGGACAATATTCCAATCAAGTTTGACCGCACTCAAATGATCCGCATTGTGACCAACTTAGTCAAAAACGGGACTCAGGCAGTTTCAGAAATCAACCAACCTAAGATTTTGGTTCAAATCCAAGAAAAACAGGATGCGGTTATTTTGACTGTTTCAGACAACGGTATTGGCATTTCCGAACTCAACAGAGATCGCGTGTTTGAACCTCAATTTACAACCAAAACGAGCGGGATGGGCTTGGGCCTCGCTATGGTCAAAACCATTATCGAAAACTATGGCGGCACCATTTCTTTTGTTTCAAAACCGGAAAAGGGAACGGTTTTTACCGTAGTTCTTCCTAAAACTCAGTAATTTTATCACAAACACAGAAAACACATTAACATGGCAACCTATCAAAACATTTTATACACCCTTGATGTCTCAATCGCGACCATCACCATCAACCGCCCGGACAAACTCAATGCCCTCAACCGAGCCACTTTGGCCGAATTGAGAAGTGCCCTAGAAGAAGTTGAAAAAAACCGTGTTGTACGCGTGGTAATCCTCACCGGAAGTGGAAACAAAGCATTTGTCGCCGGAGCAGACATATCGGAGTTTTCATCCTTTGAAAAAAATCAAGGAAGCGAATTGGCGCAAAAAGGCCACGAATCGGTCATGGACTACCTACAAAATTTCAACAAGCCGGTCATCGCTGCCATCAACGGATATGCTTTGGGCGGCGGATTGGAATTGGCAATGGCGGCACATATACGCATCGCTTCCGACAATGCCAAAATGGGGCTGCCTGAGGTTTCTCTCGGAGTGATTCCCGGCTATGGAGGAACACAAAGATTGTCTCAACTCATCGGAAAAGGAAGGGCTTTAGAAATGATTGTTTCCGCGCAAGCAATATCCGCTTCTCAAGCACTCGCATACGGCTTGGTAAACCATGTGGTTTCACAAGAAAACCTATTGGAAACCTGCGTTGGTTTGGCACAAAAAATTGCCTCAAACAGCCCCAAAGCCATCGGAAAAGCCATCGAAGCGGTCAACGCTTGTTTTGATTTTTCAAAGAATGGCTTTGATGAAGAAATACGCCTGTTTGGTGAATGTTTTGGCACGGAAGATTTTAAGGAAGGGATGGCTGCCTTTATGGGAAAAAGGAAGGCTGATTTCAAAGGGAAATAGTTTAACTGTTTTTCAAATTAATTTAAAAATAGATTTGCCTGTTCCTTAATGGTTTTCATTTTGTTTTTGATTCATCCGCTTACTTCATTTTAAATAGCTTTTCAGTATTTTTGCAAAAAAAACTCGATGAGCCATTTTCATAAACTTATCCTACAAGAAGTCCGAAAAGAAACGCCCGATTCAGTATCTATTCGATTTGAGATTCCCGATTCTCTAAAAAAAGAATTTCGCTTTACACCCGGCCAGCACCTCACACTCAAAACAACAATCGACGGAAAAGAAGTGCGAAGGGCGTATTCAATTTGTTCTTCGCCCGACTCCGATGAGCTTCGGGTTGCCGTCAAGAAAGTGCCAAACGGAGTCTTTTCAGTCTATGCCAACGAAAAACTTGAAGCGGGTGAAAACATGGAAGTTTACATACCGGAAGGGCGTTTTTTGCTTCATCCGGAAGAAGAAAAAGCTTATTTGGCTTTTGTTGCCGGCAGCGGTATCACACCGATTTTATCGATGATAAAAACCGTTTTGAGCAATACGAGTAAATCAAAATTTGTATTAGTTTATGGAAATAAATCTCCCCAGGACACCATGTTTTTAGTGGAATTAAAAAATCTTCAAAATAAATATTCGAATCGGTTGTTCATTCAATGGGTGTACAGCCGGGCACAAGAGCAGGACAGTTTATTTGGTAGAATAGAATCTTCTACGGTAAACTTGGTGGTCAAAAACAAGTTTAAGGATACGAAGTTTGCAGGTTATTATCTGTGTGGGCCGGAAGAAATGATTCACGTTGTAAAGGACACTTTGTTAAAAAATGAAGTGCCCAATGAAGACATTCATTTCGAATTGTTTACAAGTACCGAAAAAAAAACGATTCCGGAAGCAGCACTTTCAAAAGGCAAAACTCATCTCACTGTCCATTTGGATGGCGAGACGCACACCCTCGAAATCAAAAAGAGCCATAGTGTACTCGAATCGGTCTTAGAAGCCGGCATCGATGCACCTTATTCTTGCCAAGGCGGTGTGTGCAGCACTTGTATTGCCCGCATCAAAGAAGGAAGTGCGGTGATGGCAAAAAACAGCATCCTCACTGATGGAGAAATTGCAGAAGGACTCACGCTTACCTGCCAGGCAAGGCCTACTTCAGACACTTTGTCTATTGATTATGACGATGTGTAAAAGTTATTTGTAAGGATTCAAACAAAATAACGACAGCCCAAACGCTAAATAGCATTTATGTCAACTGCATCACCCTCAAAAACCGCTATTCTCGTCTTTGCCAACTCGGCAGATGTAGAATCTTCCAGAAAGGTTTTGGGTTTTGACAAAGATTTTCAGCGATCACTATTCAAAAAGCTGAACAACCGCACGCTTCTAACGGTTCAAAAAACAGGACTTCCCTATTTAATTTATTCTGAAAAAGAACAAGTTGGAAACAACTTTGGGGAACGTTTTAACCATGCTGTACACGATGTTTTTGCCAAAGGTTATGAGCGCGTCATCGCCATCGGAAACGACAGCCCGGAACTTACGGCTACGCAACTTTGCAAAGCAAACCAAGCTTTAGAAAACGATAAATTTGTGCTCGGCCCCAGTTGTGACGGTGGTTTCTACTTGATGGGAATTGACAGAGAATCGTTCCTTAAAACAGATTTTCTCAAATTTCCCTGGCAACAAAAATCACTCTTCACCGAGTTGGTTAATTTTGCTCATGAAGAGCATTTAACCATCGAAAAACTGTGTCCTTTGGCCGACCTCGATGGGGTGAATGATTTGAATTCAAACGGCGCGCGTTGGATACAAAAGTTGAAAAGCCTTCGTGAAATTCTGCTATCCATCAATTTTGATGAAGTTTTTCCGAATTTCATTTTATTTAAAAACACACTTACCCTTCGTTATCTCCAAATCTCGTTTAACAAAGGCTCTCCCATTTTCATTTTTTAGCAAGTTTCTTTTAATATTTTAAACGATTGAAAACATCTTTTTTGATGATTTTCAAACAATCTCAATTTGCATGAAAATGAAATTTTTATTTATCTATCTCTTATTTTTTATAGGTTTATTTGCTTACGCGCAAGAAGATGTAACCGTGTTAGTAATTAATTATAAAACCAATCAACCCGTTGGAAATGTGTCAGTCAAGCTCAACAATGACAGCCGGGGTTTTGAAGCCGTCCAGCAAACAAATGCAGACGGAAAAGCGGTGTTTTATGGCGTCCAGATAAACAACAATTATCAAGTCACCATCGATGCCTTCGGTGAATTTACCGAAAGCGTATCTGAAATTTTTGATTTGCGTTCCAATCAAGACCGTACCATTCAAATCTTCCTTCTTCCGGCGATTGCATCGGAGGTTACCTTAAATGAAATTGTATTGACGGGAAACACTTCGGCGAAAATCAACCGGAAAGATGCGGAAGTTTCCTTCGAGTTGACCAACAAAGAAATTCAGGAATTGCCCATCGAAGGGCGCGACATCACGCGGGTTTTGTTTCGCTTACCCAACGTGTCCCAAGCCACCGGGTTTTTCTCCGAAGCGCCCAACGTGAGTATCAACGGCGCCAACTCGCTGTTTACCAGCTACCTAATAGACGGAATGGACAACAACGAACGTTTTTTAGGCGGACAGCGTTTTGCTATTCCGGTCGGTTTTACCCGCAACATCACGGTGCTGACCAACAACTATTCAGCGGAATTCGGGTTGACGAACAACGGTGTCATCAACATCACCACAAAGTCGGGCAGCAACGAGCTCACCGGAGAAGTGTTTTTTGTTACCCGGCCGGGTCCGGACATAGACGGGAAAAGTAAATTTGCCCAACGCGACCTTTCCGGAAATCAGGTGAAAGATGGTTTTCAACGCTATCAGCAAGGTTTTGCCATCGGCGGGCCCATCGTCAAAGACAAAACCTTTTTCTTTGTGAATGTGGAACACACCATCGATAAAAAAGATAATTTACTAACTTCACCCGATTTGGGTGTGAACGAATCCGTGAGAGGCGAAAACACTTTCACCTATTATTCGGCAAAAATAGATCACCAATGGTCGAGCCGCTTACGTTCTTCTTTGCGTGCCAATGTAGGCGAAGTGACGATTGAACGGCAAGGCGGCGGGCTCGAAGGCGGCACACAATTCCCTTCTGCCGGAAACTTTCAAGATAGAAACTCGATAAACATCGCTTTGAAAAACGATTATACCGGCGATTGGTTCAGTTCGCAAACCAACTTGCAATATTCCCATTTTCGCTGGAATTTTGGTCGTCCGGAGAACCCGAATGACCCGCAAGTGACCGTTTTGAATCCGAGCGAAGAAACCATCGCGGTGTTGGGACATCCGGGTTTTGTGTTTGATGCTACGGAAAACACCTATCAATTGCAACAGAAATTCAAGTTTTATACCAAAAAGCACACCTTCAAAACCGGCTTTGGATTTATCAGCGGTGACCACAGTTTACTGGGTGGTGGCAATGTGAATGGGAATTGGCGCGTCAAACTCAATCAATCCCAAATGGATCAGTTGGCAGCAAGTGGGTTGGGCAGTGATTTGAATTTTGATGATTTACCATCGGATGCAGAAGTCATCAATTTTGATGTCGAATTGCGCGAGGCTTCTTTCGGTAAAACTCAAAATATCGTCTCGTTTTATATGGAAGATGAATACGCTTTCAACGAAAGGCTGAACTTGACCTTTGGGCTTCGATATGACTACGACAATCTATCGAAAGGAGGTAGTGACGATGGCGATTACAACAACATTTCTCCGCGATTTAATTTCAATTATAAATTAGACAATCGAAGCACCATCCGAGGTGGATACGGTATTTTTTACGATAAAATCAATTACGCGATTTACAGCGATGCCTTGCAACAAAACACCAACACGGCAGATTATCGATTGCAATTGCAAGAGTTTATCGATTTAGGGATTTTACCCGCCGGTACTGATTTGGACAAAATCACTTTTAATGGTAACTTATCGGCGAGCCTTCAAAATGTGGACTACCTGAACGCACCTCCTACCGAGAGTTTGCAGGCACAACGCGAGACTGTTTTCAGCAACGAAAGACGCATCTTAAATCCGAACGGATACAAAAATCCTTATACACATCAGTTTGCTTTAGGTTATCAGTTACAGGTGGACAAAAACAAATTGTTTTTTGTCGATTTGGTACACAACCAATCGTTCAAAATGTTTCGTTTGCGCAACCTGAATGCGCCTGCACCTTTTCCGGTTGACCCGAACAATGTTCAAATCCGCACCGTGACTGAAGCCGACCAAACCCGCCCGATACCAATTGTAAATAACAGCGCGAACATCAATGGTCAAACAGTTACCGGCGTGGCGAGAAACGTGGTGATGACCGAAACAGAAGGTTCTTCTCGTTATTACGCGATGAGTTTAAACCTTCAGAAAGACCGCGGCGAAGATGATTACGGCTACCGTATCAACTACACTTTATCAAGCCTGGAAAACAACACGGAAGACATCAATTTTAAAGCGTCCGATGGGAATAATTTCGGCAACGAATGGGGGCCGTCTATCAACGACCGGACACATATCATCAATGCAATTTTCAATTATTATCCGGTCGATAATTTGACCTTAACCTTGGCGGGGCTGATTCAAAGTGGGCAACCTATCAACCGAACACCGGATGCGGCTGAGTTTGGCACCGCCGACCTAAACGGTGACGGCTCTTCTTTTGGCGATGCTTTTGTCGGCAACAGCGACCGCTATCCGGGTGAAAACAGAAATAACGACCGCTTGCCTTGGTCAAACACCTTTGATGTTTCTGTGCTGTATAACCTGAATTTTTTGAGCAATAAACTGGAATTCAGTGCCAATATTTTTAATGTATTCAACGCGCAAAACCTGAGCGGATTCAGCAACAACGCCACGCAGAGCAACCAGATTCAAACCGGTTCGCGTTCGTCCGGAAGAATCGTACAAAAAAATGCCGGCCCGCCCAGACAGTTTCAGTTTGGCTTGCGGTATTTGTTTTAGAAATTATAATCTAGACCCGAAAGTTTTTCAAACCTGTGAGGTTTAAAAGAAATAGTCATGAAAAAGATATTTTTAGTTGTTTTATTGATTTCCATAACCGCTTGCAAACAGGATAAAAAAGTGGCTACAACCGATTTTGAAGCCATGTCTTGGGATGAAATAACGCAACAAGCAAAAGAGCAATCCGTCACGATGATGATGTGGAGCGGTGATCCGAAAATCAATGCGTATATGCAAGATTACATGGTTCCTAAAATCAAAAAAGAACACAATATAAACCTACAAATTGTCAGCGGGCAAGGTGCAGCGGTTGTTCAGTTGTTGATGACCGAAAAGTTGGCAAATAAATCTGCAAGTGACATTGATTTGGTTTGGATAAACGGCGAAACCTTTTATCAAATCAGGCAAATAGATGGGCTTTATGGTCCTTGGACGGATTTGATTCCCAATGCAAAATACATCAATTTCAGCAACCCGTTTATAGGTATTGATTTTCAACAACCCACAGAAGGATTTGAATTGCCCTGGGGAAACGTGCAAATGACACTGATTTACGACAGTCAAAAAGTGCAAAACCCACCAAAAACGCGTGCCGAATTGTCGGCGTTTGTCAAACAACATCCGGAAACTTTTACCTTTGACAACCACTTTACGGGATTGACCTTTTTAAAAGCGCTATTGATTGATATAGCCGGCGGAAACGATGCACTTTCCGGCGAATTTGATGAAGAAAAATACAAGCAGTACAGTGAGGAACTTTGGCAGTATATTTCAGATTTAAAACCTTATTTATGGAACAAAGGCGAAGTTTTTCCGGAGAATGTAGCACAGATGCATCAACTTTTTGCCGGTGGGGAATTATGGTTTACGATGAGCAACAACGATGCGGAAGTAGATAACAAAATAGCCGAAGGGTTGTTTCCCAAAACGGCGCGTGCCTATGTACCCGATTTTGGTTCGATACAAAATTCGCACTACCTTGGTATCACAAAACTTTCCGGGAAAAAAGCGGCAACGATGGTGGTAGCGAATACGATGGTTTCCTTTGAAGCACAATTAGAAAAAATGAATCCCGAGGTTTGGGGCGACGGCACGGTACTGAGTATGGACAAACTTCCTGAATTTCAAAGAAACGCTTTTGAAAACATTCCACAACGAAAATATGCACCCAAAAGAAGCAATATTCAAGAGAAGGCCTTGATGGAATTGGCTCCGGAATATATGATTCGGTTGGCGGAAGATTTTAGAAAAGAAATTATTAATTAATAGAACTAAAGACCCAAGACCCGAAAGGTTTTAAAAACCTTTCGGGTCTAAAAATGAAAAATGAAAAACAGCAAACTCTTAAAAGGACTTTTTATCGCCATCGTGGTTTTACCGGTGGCATCGGGTTTGGTGTACGCTTTTTTATTTAGTTTAGGGATAATAGGTGTTTTAAATGCAGGATTTGATTGGGATGCCTGGCAAACCGTTTTGTTTGACAAACCGTTTTGGACATCCTTTGGTTTTAGTTTATATATCGCGCTGCTCAGTGTCGGGATTAGTTTGAGTTTTGCGTTGAGTATCGCTTTGAGTTGGCAAAAAAAATTGCAAAAAGGGCTGCTTTCCAGCGTCATATACCTGCCGTTGTGTTTCCCTGCTACCGTGATGGCTTTTTTTAGCTTTCAGTTGTTGGCAAAATCGGGTTTATTGGCTCGTATCGGTTACCAATTGGGATTTATCCAAGATATCAACGACTTTCCGGTTTTAGTAAAAGACGCTTACGGAATGGGCATTATTTTCACGTCCGTGCTTTTGATTACGCCTTTTTTCATCATCTTGTTTTCCAATTTGTATCAGAGTGAAAAAATAGCTTCCTACGTAAATTTAGCCAAGACTTTTGGCGCGTCAAACGGTCAGATTTTACGAAAAGTGATTGTGCCTATTTTGCTGAAACGCGCCTCTATCACCATTTATTTGTTTGTCATTTTTGTAATGGGAAGCTATGAAGTGCCGCTGCTGTTAGGTAGACAAAATCCGCAGATGATTTCGGTGGCTGTATTGCAGAAAATTCAACGCTTCAACCTATATGATATGCCCCAAGGATACGCCATGAGTTTGCTTTATGTGTTTTTGGTGGTTGCCATTTTATGGGTTTTATATTTTAAAAATCCTCAATTTTTCAAAACTCAAAACAACTGATGCGCAAAAAGATTTTACCCTATCTGTTTATGCTTTCCATCGGGTTTACTTTGGTGTTTTTGCTGATGCTTTCCTTGGGTAGGCGTTGGTCTTTTCCGAATATTTTACCGGAAGCATGGTCGTTTGCTAATTGGATGTTTTTTCAACAAAGCGATGCGCCACTTTTTCAAACTTTCTTTCTTTCTATGGCCATTTCTTTGGTGGTTTCGGCGGTGGTTTCGACCTTGGCTTTTGTCGTTTCAAAAGAAATTGCCTATAGCAAAAACCGAAATACATTTCTGCTTTTGGCGTACATTCCGTATTTGCTGTCGCCGGTGATTATGGCCGTCATTTTTCAATATTATTTCATCATCACGAATCTTACAGGTACGTTTTTGGGCGTGGTGATTGCGCAGTTTCTCATTGCTTTTCCATTTGGTGTGATTATTTATGTCAATTTTTGGAATAAGCAAATGCAGGAATTGGAGGCATTGAGTTACACTTTGGGAGGCAGTCGCTGGCAAACGTTCAGAAAAGTGTTGTTGCCCCTATCAAAAAACGCCATGCTGTTATGTTTTTTTCAAGTATTTTTGATTTCGTGGTTTGAATATGGGCTGACCAACCTAATCGGAGTCGGAAAAATTAAAACCTTGACCGTAAGTGTGTTCAATTTCATCAACGAAGCCAATATATTTTATGCAGCTTTGGCCTGTTGTTTGTTGGTTTTTCCGCCGATGATATTGTTGTATATCAACAAGCGGTTTATATTTTTGAAACGATGAAAGAGTTTGCTGTTCACCAAATACACTGCTTTTCGGTGAATACGTTCACCAAATTGTATGACTTTTAGTGAATAGAAATTAAAAACAGTAATTTAGAGTCAAAATAATGCATCCGCTACTCCACATACAAAACCTATCAAAATCCTTCGGAAGAGAACGGGTATTGACCGATGTCAGCTTGCATTTGTCTCAAAATAAAGTGTTGAGTTTGTTGGGCTCATCGGGCAGCGGAAAAACCACCTTATTAAAAATTATTGCCGGATTGGAGCAACAATCTTCCGGCGAAATATTTTTAAACCTAACCGAGATCAGCAAGCAACCGCCTCAAAATAGAAATATTGTTTACCTCTATCAGGAAGCATTACTGTTCCCACATTTGAATGTGCTTGAAAACATTGCTTTCGGCTTACGGCTCAAGAAGCAAAACAACCTGGAAATCATAGACAAAGTATCGCAAATGCTTCGATATTTAGACCTTGAAAAACATGCAAACAAAATGCCTAATCAGCTTTCGGGCGGACAAAAACAAAGGGTTTCTTTTGGTCGGGCAATGGTGGTAGAACCCAAACTCTTATTACTCGATGAACCCTTTGGCGCGTTGGACAGCAGCACTAGAAAAAAAATGCAAACCTTGTTTAAAAATCTTGCCGAACAGTTAAAAATTTCTGCACTTTTTGTAACACACGATTTGAAAGAAGCCATCATTATGGGAGACGACATCAGTAAAATTCAAAAAGGAAAACTGATACAATACGAAAGTAAACAAGTGTTTTTTGAAGATGAAAATTCGGGTGTTAAAAGCGAAATTGACTTTTGGAAGGGAATAAATTAGCGTCCAAACCAGACCCGAAGGTTTTAAAAACATTTCAGGTCTATAAAAAATAAAAAAATGAATACAGATTTCAACCACATACAATCCATTTATTGGGTATTTACCCAGCTCTGCAACGACGATTGCGCGCATTGCTACAACGACAGCAGTCCGTTTGGTGCACGTATTTCGCAAGCAGATTGTATGGCGATTATAGACAACCTGCCCGAAGCAGTAGATCGTTTAATTTTAAGCGGTGGCGAACCCTTGGCAGACCGAAAATTACTATACGCCATTTTAGATAAAGTGAGTGAAAAATATCAAGGAAAAACGCAAATCATGTTGCAAACCAATGGCGATTTGCTTAACAAAGAACGTCTAGAAAAACTCATTGCAAAAGGCGTTACGCGTTTTGATATTGCCAGCATAGACCGCTATCACAAACACGCCGGAAACCGCCTAATGCAACTGGCAGATTTGTTTGAAAGTTGCGATGTAAACGGTGACGACAAAGACCCTTTGGTGGACAGTAATTATTTAACCGACAAAAATTTAAGTTGGGGTTATTGGGGCGCGAACGAAGAAATGTGGATTGGCGGCAATTGGGCGCGTGGCAAAGCATTGAAAAACGATTTTTGGCACAAAGATCCCCATCATAATTTTTGCACCATCCTATCCGGAGCGCGCAATTTTTTAGGTGGTTTTGACGATATTCCGCAGGAAATCAGCATACAACTCTGGCGCATCAATCCGTGTTGTCCCGGCACCCATTTCCCAATGGGCGACGCACGCAAACAAAAAGTTGCCGATGTCTTGCAACGCGCTTCTCAGAATACCATTTTTAAAATGCTCAACGATGGCGAACCCCTAAAAATGGGGCTTCATCTAGGTATTTCAGAAGAAGATGCAAAAGCTAAAAACGAAGAACTTAAAAATATTTGCCTCTACTGCGACCACTTTATGAAATGCCACAAAAATGAGATTTTTGATAAAAATGGGGTGAAAGCAACGACTGCTTGAGCTCTACAGATTGAGCAAAAAAACACCAAAAATTGCCACGATAAAATAGCAAGTAATCGTCAGTGCGCCGGCGTAATCTTTGGCCACTCTTTGTCCGAATAACAACATTAGCAAGGCCACGCAAGAGGATATGGCGCCTAATAACCCCACGCTTTTATCGTTGTTGGCAATCAGTTCAAACACGCCGATACCACTAAGTATGCCCGACAAAAACTCAACCACCAGAATGGTGAGTAACAAAACACGAACCCAGTTACGAAGAGGTGTTTTGGAAAAATGTTCTTTGACAAAATTAAAATTTCCGGTCCAGTTGCGGAGTTTGTCAAAGCCAGATTGAAGAAAAGTAATCAGTAGAAATAAAAGAATGAGGATTTCTGTAATATTGGAAGTAATGTTAATCATAGCTGTTCATTCGGTTTTTGATGCAACAATCGAGTCAGTTTAAGTGATAAATCCGCCAGGACTATTTTTGCGTTTCCATTTCTCTCGATATGAAGCCCGGCGGTTTGCAAGGCCTCGTAGATGTCAAAAATATTACCCGAGTGGACAAAAGGAGCAAATTTGTTGAGGTCAAACTTGCCGTTCTTAGACTGATAAAACACCAAATCCTTACAGCCCTTGTTGATTAATATCGCTTGCCGGAACATTTCCGTACAGAATCCTAAAAATTTCTTTTGGGTTTCCCTTCCCGTTGAAGCCAATTCTTCTGCCCATTCAATCAAACCGAGAACAGATGACTTGTTTCCCTTAGCACCAAAAGCCATTCGAACCCATCGTACAAATCGATCTTCAAAACCATCTTTTTCAACGTCCGGATTGAGCAATTCAATCGCTTTGTTCAAATTCCCATCAGCCTGAATAGCAATTTTCCGGGAATCAAAGGGCGTGCGTTGAAATTTTTCTGTCAAATATTTTTCAATTACAACTTCGGGAAACTTGGGTATCCGAATAATCTGACAGCGCGATTGAATGGTTTGTAACAATTGGCTTTCGTCTGCACTTATCAAAATAATTAAAGTTTTTTGCGTGGGCTCTTCAATCAGTTTTAAAAGCTTGTTGGAAGCCTCTGTATTCATTTTTTCGGCCATCCAAATTAGCATGATTTTATACCCGCCTTCATAAGATTTGAGAGACAATTTGCGGATAACCTCGTGTGAATCCTCTACCCGAATAAAACCTTGTTTTTTTTCAATTCCCAAGTATTGATACCAATCATACAAACTGCCGAAAGGCTGCGTTTTGATAAATTGCCGCCACTGCGGTAAAAATGCATCGGAGATCGTATTGGTTTTGATTTCTTGGTTGGTTGCAGTCGGAAACACAAAATGTAGGTCGGGATGAATTAAATTTTCACATTTTTGAAGGCAATTTTGCCAAGATTCCGACTCTTTCTCGTGCTCCAAAGACAATACATGTGATGCATACGCCAATGCCAAGGGCAAGGTGCCTGAGCCTTCATCCCCCACAAACAGTTGCGCGTGCGGAATTCTGCCTTGAGTAGCACTCATCTCGAAATGATTTTTAAGATTTTCGTGACCGGGAATATCTTTTAATTGCATCTCACAAAGGTATTTTATTTGTCGTGGCTGAACAAAAAAGATTTGGGGAAGAAAAAATCAAAAGTTGTAAATACGCTCAGGTGTCACGCAAAAATCCAATCGAATATCGGTCGGTAACACATCGTCTATTTTTTTTTCAGCTTCAAAAAAAGACCAGCCTATCTTGACAACATCAGGACAGCATTTGCTCAAAAACCGGTCGTAAAAACCTTTACCGTAGCCAACTCTGTTTCCGGATTCATCAAAAGTGAGCAGGGGGACAAAAACTACGTCTATCTCATTTTCATTAATTTGAAAATCGCTGATTGGTTCCGGAATTCCATATGTATTTGTAATTATTTGTGTGTCCGGCGTAAGCCTGAAATGCGATAAAGTGCCGGTCTGATGATTTGTTTTGGAGAGGATGACTGTTTTATTTTTCTGTAAGAGCAAATCTATGAGTGGTTGGGTTAGAGGCTCTTTTTGTTTTTCAATCGACAGGAAGACATGAAAATTCATCCAATCCCAAATGGGCAATTTTTCCGTTTGCAAAAACAATTTCAGGCTTAATTTAGACACTTGGGTAGCTGTCAGAGCACTTCTTTTATTTTTGTACAAGTTTCTCAGGTTATTCTTGTCCATGATTGGAGAATAAAAAAGGATTTTTCCGGTGGAAAATCACCGCCG
>PFUR01000021.1:0-12520 GCA_002790195.1 Flavobacteriales bacterium CG_4_9_14_3_um_filter_40_17 | reverse complement strand
GGGTAGATTTCACCAAATGGTTCACCTTTCCGTAGGGGTCTGTGATGCTTGCTAAAACCTCTCCTTTTCTCACTTGTTTTCCGACATCAGTTTGGTTGTGCAACAAGCCGGAATGTTTGGCGCGAATCCAACTCGAGTTTTCTACAAAAATAGTTCCGGCAGCCGGTTTAGCGACTTTTATTTTTGTCGACAACATGTCTAAATGTTGCAAAACCCGCTTGATTCCCTCCACACCTTCCTTACAGATGAAATTATTAATATCATCTGTTTTCCCGCCTTCAAACAACAACATAGCGATGCCGAATTTATCGCAAGTGCTTCGGAAAGTTTTGGGTATATTCTTACTGTTCACGGTGAAAGATGCCTGAAAAATTTTTGCCAATCCCATCAGTTTTTCATTTTGAAAATCTAGACGGATTTGAGGTGCGTTAAATCGTTGAGCTCCTCCGGTATGAAAATCCAAACAATAATTGACTATAGGCAACACTTCTGCAACAATCTGATGTGCAAACCGACCTGCCAATGAACCGTGTTTGGATCCTGGGAAAACCCGATTCAAATCGCGCCCGTCCGGGAAAGCACGCGAGCGGTTGACAAAGCCGAATACATTGACAATCGGGATGCAAATGACCGTGCCTTTGGATGGCTTGTTGATTTTTTTGTGAACCACTTGTCGGACAATTTCGATTCCGTTGATTTCATCTCCATGTATGCCCGCCGTTATCAATACCACAGGTCCCGGGTCGAATGAGCGTTCAACAATTATCGGGATACTGAGCTTGGTTGTGGTATGAAGCTTGGCTATTTCCAAATAGATAGTCCGGCATTCACCCGCTGCGATTCGTTCGCCAAAAAGATTCAAATAATCTGGACTGTTTTTACGCATACCTTACACGTTTCGTTCGATGTATCGGATGATGGTTTTGGCGATGTCTTTCCCGGAAGCTGTTTCAATTCCTTCTAATCCAGGTGAGGAGTTAACCTCGAGAATGAGTGGTCCTCGAGAAGACTGAAGCAAATCGACTCCGGCAACACCCAAACCCATTGCTTTTGCTGCTTTGATGGCTGCATTTTCTTCTTCGTCAGTCAGTTCGACTACGGTAGCTGTGCCGCCTCTGTGCAGATTAGAACGAAATTCGCCTTCTTTTCCTTGTCGTTTCATGGTTCCGACCACGTGCCCATCCACGACAAAAGCGCGAAGATCAGCCCCACCGGCTTCTTTGATAAATTCCTGAACAATTACACGGGCTTGTAAACCGTTGAATGCTTCTATGACTGATTCGGCTGCATTGTCGGTTTCTGCCAGCACAACGCCCAAACCTTGTGTCCCTTCCAACAATTTGATGATGATTGGTGCACCTCCTACTTGCGCGATGATTTCCTTTACATTGCGCGAATAATTGGTAAAAACTGTTTTAGGCAATCCCAATCCTGCCCTACTAAGTACTTGAAGGCTTCTCAACTTATCTCGCGAACGCACCAAGGCCTGCGATTCAACGGTGGTAAATACATGCATCATCTCAAATTGGCGGACAAGAGCCGTACCGTAAAACGTAATAGATGCGCCAATCCGCGGAATGACTGCCTGAATGTCGCTTAGATGCCGGCCTTTGTAATAAATTTCAGGCCTCTTTTTTTCGATAATAATGTCGCAACGTAGCGGATCGATTATTTCAACTTGATGCCCGCGCTTTTGACCTGCTTCTACCAAGCGTTTGGTGGAGTACAAATCAGAGTTTCTTGATAATATAACGATGTTCATCGGATGTTCTTTATTTGTTTTTTGATAGGTTTACTCGTGATGAGTCGATGACGAATTTTCCGGATAGAAATTTTCTGCCTAAGAGTGCAGGATAGCGCATACTTTTCCTTTTTGCAAGTGTAAGGCTTATCTTGTATTTTTTTTGAAAAAAAATAACAGTAGTTTTGATTTTGTATCTTTTTTGAGGTATCCCGTTGCTACTTTTGACGAGAGTAGTTCTAAAATCTTCAAAAACAACAACTTGCCTTTTGAATGAATTTTTTGGAAAATTATTAAAAACACAATACAACTTGCTGTTCTTTTCTGTCATTTCTTGATAATGAATAGAACTCGTGTATGCTCCAGTGTCAATCTTGACGGGCACATTTATCAAACCCAAATCCGGAAAGTCAGCAGTTTCGACACGGCCGATTAGCTTTTTTGTCATAACCCAAAGTTAAGAGGAAATCTGGTTTGATTCAAAGATAATACTAAAAAACGGGAATCAAACCGCCTGATGCAGCTGGGAAGGCTTGTCGGGATTGAACCTCGTAAAAAACTATTCTCGTACGGCCACGGCGACTTTTGAGTCTGCTGTGCCGTAATACAAATATGATTTGTTTTTGAGAAATACCAACCCTTCTACAAAACAGACATCGTTTACTTCTCCTATTTTCTCATAATCCTTGTCGGGATGAATGAAGTAAGTTGCCTCCCTGTCAATCATTTTTACCGGATTTTCTTTATCAAACAAGGCTTGTCCAGCGGAATAGGTGAACTTTGATAGCTGAGAATCGTTAAAGTTGGCGGCATTGCTAGCGTTGTAAATCAGCCAGATGCCTTCGTCTAGCAGCAACGCGTAGGGACCGGGCTCAACCAATCTGCTGTCAAAAAAACCTGGGCGCGGGTGCAAGACTGTAATCATCTTTTGGTTTTCTTCATTTTCGGCTATTGTCCAATGAATCAAATCTTCGGAATAAGCGATGGATAGGTCGGTGTCTCCAAAATACATCCAATATTTCCCGTTAATTTTGGTTGCAATAACTTTGCTACCGGATTTTCTACAGACAACCGCTCCGGATTTAGACCATTTATCAATGTATTTTTCAGCATTGAAAGCGAGGCCTTTTTTCTCCCAGGTGGTTAAATCTTTTGATGTTGCCAGTGCCAGACGTGCGGTTTTCCCATCATAAGCCGTGTAGGTCATGAGGTAGCTTCCGTCTTCGCGCTCCACAATCCGCGGGTCTTCTACGCCGTCAAAATAGCAGGTGGCACAACCCTCAGGTTGAGGGATCCCGGCTTGTTTGTTCAAATTCCATTCGTAAACTTTCATGGCATCGTCAGCCGGGTAAAAAATCGGTTGGGGAGAAGTTTCAAAATGCAAACCATCCGAGCTGATGGCCAACCCAATCCGGGAAGTACCCGATGGGTCTTGCGCGCGATAAAACAAATAGACTTTCCCGTCTTTGACAACAGCCGACGGATTCAAAGTGTTTCGTGCTTCCCATGCCACTTCCTGACCGGATATCGGGCAAAAAAACCGGCTTTCGGCTGATGGCTTTAAAATGGGGTTGATGCTGTCTGCTTTTTGAAATCCTTCCATAACCCAACTTTTCTTGTTGAATTCAGGTTTTTGTTCCGGATCATTTTTGCATCCAACAGAGATTAGCAATAAAACAAAAAAAGAGAGGCGGATATTTTTCATAAGATTGTACGATTAAAATAGATTCAACTGAAATTGATTTTTTCTTAATTCCAAAGATATATTAAATCAACCTTACTCCTTTTATCATCCACTAGGATGACGTGTTAAACATCTTCCTGCCATCGTTGTGATTTGGATCGCTTGCGTTCACATTAAAAAGTCCTAATTTTGTTGCATGCCGGAAACAGAGCTCTCAATCCAACTACAAACGCTGCCCGAACTTCCGGGCGTGTATCAATATTTTGATAAAGCGGGCAAAATCTTGTATGTCGGCAAAGCAAAGAACTTGCGGAAACGGGTTTCTTCCTATTTCAACAAAGACCTGCAAAGTGGAAAAACTCGTGTATTGGTCAAAAAAATAGCGTCCATCCGGCACATCGTAGTCGGCTCAGAGACCGATGCATTGTTGTTGGAAAACAACCTCATCAAGGAGCATCAACCGCGCTACAACGTACTGCTCAAAGACGATAAAACCTATCCGTGGATTTGCATCAAAAAAGAAGCTTTCCCGCGAATTTTCGCTACACGGAGAATGACACAAGACGGTTCGGAATATTTTGGCCCTTACACCAATTTCAAAACCATCCACACTTTATTAGACCTCATCAAATCATTGTATCCGTTGCGGACTTGTACCTTCGACTTAAGTCAAAAGAATATTGAAAACGAAAAATTTAAAGTCTGTCTCGAATACCATTTAGGCAACTGCAAAGGGGCTTGTGAGGGGAAAGAATCCCCGGAAGCTTATCAAACAAAAGTGGATGCCGTCCGTGAAATTTTGAAAGGAAATTTTAAAACATCTATCTCGAATTTTAAAAGGGAAATGTATGCTTTCGCAACTGAGATGGCTTTTGAAAAAGCGCAATATATCAAAGAAAAAATAGTTGTTTTAGAAAATTATCAGGCCAAGTCAACCGTTGTCAACCCGAGTATTCATGATGTCGATGTGTTCAGCATACTGTCTGATGAAACGGCGGCTTATGTCAATTATGTACAAATTGCACACGGCTCGATTGTGCGTTCGCATACACTCGAACTCAAGAAGAAGTTGGACGAACCGCAGGAGGAATTGTTTCAATTGGGCATCATCGAACTTCGGCAACGGTTTGATTCGAAAAACCGGGAAATCTATCTTCCTTTTCCGGTTGATTTGGGTGAGAATGTCAACATCCACATCCCGAAAATCGGCGACAAAAAAAGAATTTTGGAGCTTTCGCATCGAAACGCGGTTTATTTCAGGCTCGACAAATTGAAACAAATCAAAATAACCGATCCGGAAAGGCACGAAAAAAGATTGATGGCACAAATGAAAAAGGATTTGAGAATGTCGGCAGAGCCTGTCCACATTGAGTGTTTTGACAATTCAAACATTCAAGGGACGAACCCGGTGGCAGCTTGTGTAGTTTTCAGAAACGGGAAACCGAGCAAAAAAGACTACCGTCATTTCAACATCAAAACCGTGGAAGGCCCCGATGATTTTGCCTCGATGGAAGAAGTGGTTTTCAGGCGTTACAAGCGTATGTTGGAAGAAAATCAACCGCTTCCGCAACTGATTGTCATCGATGGCGGCAAAGGCCAACTATCGGCAGCGTTAAAAAGCTTGGAAAAGTTAGAATTGCGCGGAAAAATTAGTATTATTGGTATCGCAAAAAGATTGGAAGAAATTTACTTTCCAAATGACAGCATCCCTTTGTATTTGGATAAAAAGTCGGAAACTTTAAAAATTATTCAACAACTTAGAAATGAGGCGCATAGATTCGGTATTTCCTTTCATAGAAACAAACGGAGTTCGGCATCATTGCACAGCAGTTTGGAACAAATAAAAGGCATCGGGGAGCAATCGCAACTACAGTTATTAAATAGTTTTAAATCAGTCAAGCGGATTTCAACAGCCACAAAAGAAGATTTAACAAAAATATTAGGCGCTTCAAAAGCCAAATTAGTCTATGAATACTTTCTACAAAATCCGATTAACTGACCTTTTTTTTGGATTGATACTTTGCTCCGGGCTTATTGTTCATGGTCAAAATACCTTCGTTCAGAAAGACAGCCTCAAAAAAGGCATCAAAGTCGGTTTGGTACTTAGTGGAGGCGGTGCCAAGGGCTTTGCACACATTGGTGCATTAAAAGTAATCGAAGATGTGGGGATTCGAATAGATTATATCGGTGGTACAAGCATGGGTGCCATAGTCGGAGCACTTTATGCTTCCGGCTACACGGCCAACCAGCTTGATTCTATTTTTAAGGCTATTGATTTTGGCGCACTCATCCAAGATGGCCTGCCCAGAAGTGCTAAAACATTTTATGAAAAGGAAGATGCCGAACGCTATGTGCTGACCTTGCCATTCAAACATTTTAAAATTGCCTTTCCATCTTCCATTTCAAAAGGGCAAAACGTTTATAACCTCCTATTCAGGCTTACAAACCACGTACGCGATATCGATGATTTCGGTAAGTTGCCTATTCCGTTCTTTTGCGTGGCAACCGATGTAGAAACTGGCGAGCAAGTCATACTTGACCACGGCTATTTGCCCGAAGCCATCGCTGCCAGTGGAGCTTTCCCATCGCTTTTTGAGCCGGTACAAATCGGCGATAGATTGTTGATAGACGGCGGCGTGGTAAACAATTATCCGCTAGACGAGGTAAAAGCCATGGGTGCCGATGTCATCATCGGAATAGACGTGCAAGACCGCCTACTCAATAAAGACGAACTGAAATCAGCAACCGATGTCCTGCTGCAAATTTCTAATCTACAGGCCGGTAGTTCGATGAAAGACAAAATTTCCAGAACCGATATCTACATCAAGCCCGACATAGAAGCTTTTAATGTGGTTTCGTTCAGCCAGGGCGATGCCATTATCAAAAACGGGATTATTGCGGCCGAACTCAAACAAGATCAATTGGATGAATTGGCAAGCAGACAAAACGCCAACTTGAAGAAATCAGCTATTCCAAAAAATTCAGACACAATCCGCATTGATAGAGTCAAGGTAGAAGGAATAAAAAACTACACAAGGCAATATGTTACTGGAAAATTAAAATTTAAAGCGCCGAACAGCATTACCTATAAAAAATTCAATGAAGGCTTAAACAACCTTGCTGCGACCAATAGCTTTAAAAGCATCAAGTATAAAATGGAAGAGGATACAATCGGACAGCATATTTTAAAAATGAAACTTAGAGAGAATCCGGACGATATGTTTTTGCGAATGGGCATACACTACGACGATTTGTACAAAAGTGGGGCTTTGATCAATGTCACCAAAAAAAGGTTTATAACCGACAACGATGTGGCTTCATTCGATTTGATTTTGGGTGACAATGTGCGCTACAAAATGCAGTATTACATAGACAGAGGTTTCGGATTCAGTTTCGGTATCAATTCCGATTACAATCAATTTACCCAATCGTTAGATTTTGATGTTTTTCAAAGCCGTCCACCCTTTAACTTGCCCAATCCCGGAAACATCAACAAATTAGATATCGACTATTCTGACCTGACCAATCAGATTTATTTCCAAACACTTTTCAAACAGGTTTTTTCTATTGGATTTGGGCTGGAACACAAAAGATTGCGCATTTCAACCGAAACTTTTTCCATAGACAACAGCCTTACCTTTTTTGAGGATAGCGACTTTTATAGTTTTTATGGATTTCTCAAATTTGACTCGCTCGATGATAAATATTTTCCGACCAAAGGGGTGCTATTTGAAGGGGAATTTCACAATTACTTTTCTTCATCCGATTTCAACAACGTTTTTGAAAATTTTTCTATCGGAAAAGCGAGACTTATGACATCATTTAAACTGTTCCCGAAACTTGCGATGACACTCAGCACCGAGGGTGGATTTAGGATAGATGGCTCAGAAATAGGAGGTTTAGACTTTTTGTTGGGTGGCTACGGCAATCATTTTGTCAACAACATTACCCCTTTTTACGGTTATGATTATTTGGAAATTTCAGGAGATAGTTACGTGAAAGCTCTTTTCAATTTTGACTATGAATTCATGAATAAAAACCATTTTAATTTTTCAGGAAATTTCTCCAATACTGCCGATGGGCTTTTTGAAAGCAACAATTGGATTAATTCCCCCGAATTTACCGGATATGCTTTGGGCTACGGCTTAGAAACCTTCATCGGGCCGGTTGAAATTAAATACACTTGGTCGCCGGAAACAGGCAATTCTACCTGGTTTTTTAACCTCGGCTTTTGGTTTTAAATATTGATTCGATGCGGCTGTTTTTCCGATTTCTGTTAAATCACAAGGTTTTATCCCAACTTTTTTTGATATTTGTAGGTATGAAAGTGTTTTGTGAAAACTTAATGGCGTATCTACAATTCCTGATTAAAAGAAATCCGGAGTGAATTTCTTTTATCTATGCCTTACTATCAATTGATTTGATAGTATTTTATTTTTAGCTTTCAAATTCATAAACCTTCGGCTAAGTTCAAAGTTCTTTCAACTCTAAAAAACAATAATATGCCTTTCTATCACAGCCTTGGAAGCATTCCGCCTAAAAGACACACCCGCTTCATAAAACCGGATGGCTCGCTTTACTACGAAGAACTTTTCGGTACTGTCGGCTTTGATGGCATGTACAGCAATCTGTATCACCACCACCGCCCGACGCAGCTTAAAGAAATTGTGGCAACCTATTCCGCAGCTCCCAAAATTGCAAGGGCAAATAACATACAGCCCTATCGCTTCAGGGGATTTGAAGTGCCACCGGAAAAAGATTTTCTCGAAAGTCGGAAAATCATCCTGACCAACTCGGATTGCAACATCGTGTTGTCTGCACCCAAACATTCCACCAAAGATTATTTCTACAAAAACACAGACAGCGACGAGCTCATTTTTATCCATCGCGGCTGCGGAAAACTCCGAACCATGCTGGGCAATCTCACTTTCTCGTATGGCGACTACCTGCTGATACCGCGCGGAACCATCTATCAAATCGAATTTGACACCGAAGACAACCGCTTGTTTATCATTGAATCGCACCGGCCGATATACACACCCAAACGTTACAGAAACTGGTTTGGACAATTGTTGGAGCATTCGCCTTATTGCGAACGCGACATCCGAAGGCCTTCCGAATTGGAATCGCATGACGAAAAAGGTTCATTCCTAATCAAAACCAAAAAGCAAAACGATATATTCGATTTGGTCTATGCCACCCATCCGTTTGATGTGGTCGGCTATGACGGATACAACTTCCCCTATGCGTTTTCGATACACAATTTTGAACCCATCACAGGACGCATCCATCAACCGCCACCGGTACACCAGACTTTTGAAACCGATGCATTTGTGGTATGCAGTTTTGTGCCTCGGTTGTATGACTATCATCCGCTGAGCATTCCCGCTCCCTACAACCACAGCAACATCGATTCGGATGAGGTGCTGTATTATGTCGATGGCGATTTTATGAGCCGGAACGACATTGCCGCCGGTCACATTTCCCTGCATCCGGCCGGCATTCCACACGGGCCGCATCCGGGAGCCGTAGAACGTAGCATCGGCAAACAAAAAACTGATGAACTCGCCGTGATGGTAGACACTTTCAAACCTCTCCAACTAACCGAAGAAGCTATGAAAATTGCCGATGAAACCTATATGCAATCATGGTTGGAAGGAGAATAATGAGTTTTTAGTGCTTCGTTTTAAGTGATGAGTGATGAAATTTGATTTTAAAACAACTCAAAACTAAACACTCAAAAATAAAAACTGATTGAATAAAAAATAACTTATAATTAATAATGAATACCTACAAATCAACAAACAGCTCGGATTTTCTACCCTTGATGGGCACTGATTTTGTCGAACTGTATGTCGGCAATGCCAAGCAAGCGGCTTACTACTATCAAAAAGCCTGGGGTTTTGAACCGGTGGCTTACAAAGGGCTCGAAACCGGCTCTAAAGACAGCGTTTCTTATGTCTTACAACAAGATAAAATCCGATTGGTACTCACCTCACCACTCAAACCTGATGGAGAAATCAACGTCCACATCAACAAACACGGCGACGGGGTGAAAGTCATAGCTTTGTGGGTGGATGATGCTGCCAAAAGTTGGCTGGAAACCACCACACGCGGTGCAAAATCTTATCTCGAACCCAAAGTTTTGAAAGACGAAAATGGCGAAGCCGTCATCTCAGGCATTCACACCTATGGCGAAACAGTCCACTTATTTGTCGAACGAAAAAACTACCACGGGGCTTTTCTTCCCGGTTATAAAAAATGGGAAGCACCTACTGTTTCAAAACCAGTTGGGTTGAAATACATCGATCACATGGTTGGCAATGTGGGCTGGAACGAAATGAACAAATGGTGTGAATTTTATGCCAAAGTGATGGGGTTTGAACAGCTGGTTTCTTTTGATGACAAAGATATCTCGACCGAATATACTGCCCTGATGAGCAAGGTGATGAGCAACGGCAACGGACGCGTCAAATTTCCGATTAATGAGCCGGCGGAAGGCAGAAAAAAATCGCAGATTGAAGAATACATCGATTTCTACAACGGTGCAGGCGTGCAGCACATAGCAGTAGCCACCGACAACATCATCGATACGGTGACGCAACTCAAAAACAACGGCGTAGAATTTCTCTATGTGCCTGAAAGCTACTACGACACGGTGCTTGACAGAGTGGGCAAAATTGACGAAAATTTAGCACCGCTCAAAAAATTAGGCATTTTGATAGACCGCGACGACGAAGGTTACCTTTTGCAGCTTTTTACAAAACCGGTTTCGGACAGGCCCACGCTGTTTTTTGAAATCATCCAAAGAAAAGGTGCTAAATCTTTTGGCAAAGGAAATTTTAAAGCCCTGTTTGAAGCCATCGAAAGAGAACAAGAATTGCGCGGAACGCTTTGATATTTAACACGATGTCAAATTTAAGTTAAACTTTATTTTTAACAACATCTTCACAGCCTGTTGGCGTATTTTTGTAGTGAATTATTATTCATAATAATAAGTTTTGGTTGGTTAATTGCAAAACCTCGGCATCTTTCAGTTGTCGGGGTTTTGTTTTTATAGCTTATCAAGATATCTCGGTTAATATGCGCTGATTTTGTGGGAGTTTGAGAAAGACCCACGCGAGAGGACTCGCACGGGAGCGGGGGATTATTGATCAAAGAAAATATCCACAATCATAATTAATTTTTGTTGCCAACAATTTGAATTTTTCTTAAATATGGATAAAAAGAGCCATAAACATAAATTTCTTTTAAAAAATAGGCTTTTTCATCAAATAAGGTTATTGTAATATTAACTTTTTGTTCTTCAGTTGGTTGTAGTGATTTTTTATAAATATCGAAAGTTGTGCAACTGCAAATTCCTTTTATAAAAATATTGTTCATCACATTTTTCCCAACATTTTTAATTTTAAATGATGTTTCAAATTCCTCTGAATGAACAGTTTCCATATCGATGTAACTAATTAAATCAATCTTTGTCAATTCATTTTCTGGTAACTTTTTTAATTGTTCTTATTCCCTATATACTTCTTTATATTTAAAACAAGAGCTTAGTAAAATTAGAAGGGTGTATAAAATGCTTATTTTTAATTCAATAAGAGTTTTCATTAAACTTTAAGTTATTTAATTGTACTTCAATTTCAGGTTGTAATGGATATTTTTTTCTATATTCTTCATAAAAGAGACTGTTGTAAAAACTTTTGTCGGGATTAATAATGTTTTTGTATTTTTTTGGCTTTTCCACATGCTGATAATCAACATTAAAAACATAAATTTCGGTTACAGTCTCAACCGTGATTATTTTGTTTTTACTCTTAACCTCTTTTTTAATTGTATTTCTGCTCATTTGGAGATGTCGTTTTCCAAGATTATTCCATTTTTCATACACATAATTTTTATAGGATAGTGATTTGCCAAATATTTTCACACCATCTGCAACATCTTTTTTGATGATTTCACAAATTTGATTATCAATATCAAATTTCACATTTCCAACAATTGAATTATCTTCTTTTAAATCAAAGTTATATGCTGATTTTTTAATTAACTCATAATTATTTTTAAACCTCGTATAATAATCTTCTCTGTAAATCTTGGTGAATAAATAACCATCGCCTCCAATTGAAATATCAATAAAATTTTTATTAAAAAGGCTGTCTTTAAAGGAAATATAAGCTGTAAAATATTCCCTTGTACTTTTTGAGCTATCATATGGAATAACAACTTCCTTTAACCCTTCGACATAATTTTGAAGCTTACTATTTGACAAGCGCCAACTTCTAAAATAGGCACTTATTTTATAAAACTGTTTCTCCTTTTTAGGTGCAGTGACAACTACTTCATCGAGAAAATATGGTTTCCTGTCTAAATATATTGTATCAGTTAATGTGTTGATATTAATTGTTATACTATTATAAAGAAAATGACTTGTTTTTATTTCAAAGTATTTATTTTCCTTTAGAAATTCTAAATCTAGATAGATATGGCCAAGTTCATTTGATGTAGCAAAAACACTGTCATTTTTTGTTAGTATTTTTACATCTCTAATAATGTCCTTTTCATCACTATCTATCAGAGTGATTTCTTTTACTTGAGAGTAATTAATATTAAAACCAATAAGATAAACAAAGAAAAATAGCCACACAAAATTGCGATTTCTCATATTCAAAAAAATGATAAAAAATGGAGTAAGATAAACTTACTCCATTTTTTTTATCGTTTAGCGTTTCTACAGGCTTCCCATGTTGGTTATGCTGCTTCTTTAATAACTAAATCCACGCTGCCGCACGAATCCTTTCGTGTGGCATCACCAGTTTCGTGTGGCTTCACTAGTCAAACATTTGAAAAACGACCACATCATCTAACAACCCTTTCTCTCCTGCATAATCCTTAGCACTACTGTAAACATAAGCTTCGGGCTTATAAACCAAACCTGCTTCAACAGGATTGCTGTGGGTGTAATCAATTTTATGCTTGATTACTTTGTTGCTCCAAAGCTCAATGGGCTTATTGTCATGTCTCCAAAATTGGTATTGATGAACATTTGAACTTTTAGCCGCTTCCTTTTTAAAAAAATCTAACAAAAATTCCTTTTG